>JAJFHR010000310.1 GCA_021775515.1 Hyphomicrobiales bacterium
GGGTGCAGCATGGCCGGAAACCCACCGCGACCATCAAGACCGCCTGTGCGCGATCCATCGCCCGTAAACCCGCCGCCATCAAAGGAAGGCACACCGCCGCCAAATATATTGCCGAGGAGGCCGGTGATGAAGCCACCACCGCCCTTGGCGCCCCCCGCACCACTGAAAACATCTGATAATGCGCTTTTAATGCCAGATGACAGAATATCGCGTGCAATACCCTGAAAAATATTTCGCAGACTGTCGCGCAGATCATCGCCCGCAAGCGCCGCGTCAACAAATGAGCTTGAAATATCTTCGACACCATTTTTCAATTGATCTTGCGTCAGCTTGCCCCGAGAATATTCATCCGTAAGCCGCCCCATCGCCTCGGCTTGCAGGTCAATTTCCTCGCGCAGCGTGCGGCCGGTAGCGGCTGATTGGATATCTAATTCAAGACCTTCTTTTTTAGCTTTTGCCAGCAATGTCTGTTTAATTTCGAGCTTTACCAAAGCCGACTCTGATAAGCCCAATAAATCTATTTCATCCTTTATCGCCTGTTTGCGTGCATCGATGTTTTCGAAAAACTTAGCCAACTCACTTGCCGATTTACCCGATTTTGCGCTAGCCTTGGCATCAAATTTTTCGATTGCCGCCTCGACAGCCGCATCGCCAACATTTGTAACCTGACCGTCTCTTGCAAAAGGATTTTCCAGTCGAAATGCGGTCTCGGCCTCTTCTCTGGATTTTTGGATGATTTGTTGTTTTTTGCTGAGAGCTTCAAATTCACGATCGGCACCAAACTTTTTGAGCGCTATTATTTCAGCAAGACTTGCCTTTTCCCGCCCGGCTTGAACTGCATTTGCTTTCTCAGCGGCCAGCCGGTCTCTTTTTTCCTCTTCTCTGGCTTTTTTAAGAACGACTTGCGCATCGTTATTCATTGATATTATTTTTCGGGTGGCAGCAATCTCGGCATCAAGCCTTTTTGCATTCGCGCCACCCTCTATGGCATTTGCGTTTGCGGTATTTCCGTTTGCCCTGAAATTATCTGCGGATCTGCTAAGCGCAGCACGATCTGATAAGAGTTTAGTCAGATTGCCTTGTGATGCTTTATTTTTTGCCCCCAGATCCAAACCAACTTTGTCAAACCCGCTGGCGCTGACAACACCGATGCCAGTTGCGATAGTGTCAAAAATATTGGCTAAAAGCTGCGATGCGCCCGTGGCTTCATTAAGCTTTGCGAGAAAAATTGTCAGCGCATTTGACATGCGTGTTGACGCACGTTCAACCGTTAGCGGCAAGCCTTCAAATTTTCGATCGGCCTCATCAGCACCGGCCAAAAGTGCATCAAACACTTTCCGGGATGTTAATTCACCCGTCGCGCCCATTTCTTTTAATTTACCGACAGATACCCCAAGCCCATCAGCAATTTGCTTGGACACCAGCGGAATATTTTCCATGACAGACCGCAGCTCATCGCCGTTCAAAACGCCCTTTGCCAAGGATTGCGCAAGCTGTTGTGCACCAGCTGACAGCTCTGTTTGCGTACCGCCACCGATGACACCGAGCTCAAGAATTGTTTGTGTAAGTGTTTCGACCTCACTGGTTGTCGCGCCTATTTCCTGCGCGGCTAATGTGTACCGCGAAAACGCACTCGCAACCGTATCGATGCCAGTCCCGGTGAGCTCCGCCACTTGCATAATTGAATCAAGTCCGGCCTTGGCGCGGACACTGCTATCGGTAATAGCATTCAGTCGCGCCTCGACGATGATCAGGCGCTCTCCGCGCTTTGCGGCGGCAAGCGCAGCGGCACCAACGAGCGTAATTGCCCCGGCAAGCCCTGCGCCCTTTAAAAAGCGGCCGGAAAGGGCATTGTTTGCGGAGCTCCCAAGGCTGTCAAAGCTTCTCTTGGCCTTTTTATTTGATCGCGTGAATTTGCGCTCCATACTTGTTGAGGATTTAGCAGCCTTGGCATTCATCCGGTCTAATTGCTTCTCAAATTTACGTTGAGTAGCCTCGACCTTGACCAGCAATCGCGCGTCGTCTAGTGCCATTTGTTAAAACCCATCCACTTCTAATTCTGACAGAATCTCATCTGTCATTGTGTTTTCTTCATTTTTTGCGGGGCTGTGATACTCGTTGTGAGCCTCTTTGCATGCATAAAATTCACGTAAAGACATCTCAGCAAGATCGCGGTTGCGCAATCCGAGTTTCCACGCGGTTTTTGTTATTTCGCGGGAGTCGAGCTTGAAGTTTTTCGGATCTTCACCCGATTTTTTTTTGTTGCCGGAACCTCATCGGGCCATCCATTTAGTGCCGCGCCAAGTATTGCGCGTGCCGGCAATGAAAGCGGATTTATCCCGTGATCCTCGGCCAAAGTCCTAACGAGCGTGACGGCAGCTTGTTTTTTCATGCCACCGCCCTCAAGACCGAGTGCCAAGGTCGCTAAAACATCCTGTACGGTCATAACGCCGGCCTTCAGGCGATGGTATATTAAACCAATGCCGTCACCGCCGCAGCGATCTTGCAGAGCTTCCAACAACGGCACAGTAAGGGCGAACTGATGCTCGCCCCCTACCCATTTTAAAGATTCAGATCGCATTACGGAACAAGATTGATTGTAACTGTGCCGGAAAGCTCGATCGCCATGTCCGCAGTGACGGCCGGCCCGGATGATTTATTCATAACATTATCGAGCTGCGTCAATAGCCCAATGCCGGACTCATCCAGTATTTCCCCGGATGCGCCGCCAATATGTGCAACCCTGACGCCTTTCTCAAGCCCGCCCGCAATCCACTGGATTAAAATATCCTTGTTTTCTTTTGCAAAAACACCGGCCCCGGAAAGTGACATGCTATAAATATCACCTGCAATTTTGCGGGTTAATGGTAACGAATAATCCTCGCAATCCAGCAATGCAATCTCTTGTGTTGAAAGCGCACGACCTACATTAAATGAGCTAAATCCACATAATTTTGTGTAAACGCCCGCCGCACCTACAGGATCTAATTCGACCTCCAAAATAAGTCCGTGGAATGGTATTGTTGTTGGCTCTGTCATATCAGGCTCCTATTTTTAATGTTAAGGGCACGATCGCCCGACTTAATGGCGGGTTACGCCTATCCCTTTTTCAAGGATTTTTGTTTACCGACATACGTTGCTCCTTGCGCGACAAGCGCGGTGCAAACGGCTGTTGGGAAATTTGAAACGACGCCCATTTTAGGCGTAATTGTAAAGCTATGTTTGCCCGTTTTGGGGCGATGCGTTAACGTCTTATCTGTCTTGATTTTTGGCATCAGTTTTCCTCTATAAGCGCCGTAACAGTCACAACGCCATGATTTGACAATCTATCCACACCCCGGAGTATTCTGCCCGATGACGCGCGAATTCCAACGAGCGCATGCGTAGGCAAAACCAGATCTTTGTCGTGCAGGGCTTTTTTCACTAAATACGCAAGGTTTTTACATTGCTCTTGCGCTTTTTTTGCGCTCCAAACATCAATTTGCAATGAGTGAACAGATGCAACGATGCACTCCTTATCATCCGAATTATCGTCGGACGGGCCAAATGTTATATATGGTTTCACAGCGTTTGCGGGCACGTTGTCATAAACGTCCGTTGCGATGTCCATTACATCCACATCAGCCTTGAGAGTATCAAAAACGAGAGCTTGCAATTCAACCGATGGCGCTGTCATCTGCTACCCTCCTTTATTCCGCGCTTCATGGCCCTGGTCATTCCCGATAGACCGCCGCGTTTATTCAAACGATAGGACACAAAGAAAAATGGATTTGCCGGCATATTTTCCGTCCCGAATTCCTGCATAAGTGCATTTTGAAGTTTAAAATCGCTGTCCGGCCTAACCGATACCATCGTACTTTCGTCACCTGCAAAAATTGTTATAACCAATCTATCATTGCCACCCGGCGAAACCCCGCCGAGAGATATTGCGCCGCTCGGTATGTTTGTTCCCCAAACCCATCCGATAGAATTCTTTAAATCGCCCTCTTTTTCCGGGACAAAGCTCTCGGCGCTTGCCACAACTTTATCCGCGAAAACTTCCATTGCCTGCTTTAAATGGCGCTCCACTGCCCGTGGTATTGTGACTTTAAACTTGCGCCTTAGTGCCCGCAGACCCTCAACCACTGTCGCCTACGGACACGCCGCCCTCGGCCAAAAATTGAACATCATTGAAATCCTCCGTTTCTGTGGGATCTTCTTTGATGTTATATTCTTTGCCGTCACAGACCATTTTCCAGTCAGCTTTTATCAAGAGGTGATCGGGTGATGCGGCAATAGTAACGATAACAGGTTTCTTGCCAACCTGACGCGCTGCGAGTGTAATTTCGGATCCTCGCAAGGGTAAAAAATGCGCCAAGGCGCTAAACATCTCTGTCCAACCATCCTCAGTGCCCCCGCTCGTATTATTACCCGATTTCGGGCTGTAAAACGTAACAGATTTATTCCTGTTTCCTATTCTGATCCGGCGCATGGTTTAACTCAAATCTCGCTCAAGGGACAAAATATCCTTAACCGACATCGGCACATTTTCGATCGATGAGCCAATCACAATCGCTTCGCGGTTCATAAAATAGTGTGCCGTCAGAATGCGCAATGCACGCAGCTGGTTTGGCTCCCATCCACCCGGAAATTCAGCATCGAGATCACGGCGCAGATATTTTTTTATTGTATCCTCTGCATCAACAATGCAATCATCGATGTAACCGTCACGGGTAACATCTGTGACCGCAAGCCCCAGATGTTCCCGCATTTTTGGCGCGGCAATCTGTGCCATTATTTTGATGGCTTACTATTTGCAGCTGCCAATTCCGCAGTTAGTTTTTCATTCGCAGCCTTGCTTTCGGCCAGCTCTGATTTTACGGCGGACAATTCAGCCCCTACAACAGAAAGCTCTTTTTCAGATTTATCAAACACGGCCTTTATATGTGCCGCGTCCTTTTCCAGATCCTCATAAGCCGCTTCAATCTTGCCCTTATCAGTCACCGCGTCGGATGCGATTGTTTTAAGATCTGCAAGTGTTTTTGCAAAATCTTCGCTTTTCGGGTCCACATCAGCGGCAACCTCAAGTGATTCAGCCTCGACGGCCAGTTTCGCAACTTGTTTTGCAGTGAGTTTTTTCATCACTTTCTTCTCAACCAAGTTATTTATAACCGCGCTGACTTTTGATTTTTTTTCATCGAGATTGTAAACAATATCTTTTCTAATTGTGCCGATCGCAGTGTGTCGCGTCGAATTAACTATTACATGCATTTTTTATCCCTTCGATATATGCACTAGTGTTTTACCAGTGAAAAAAGCGGCCCGAAGGCCGCTTTATAATTCGTTATTTTTCGCAATTATTAGACGAATGTAAAGTCGCCCGTAACCATCGCGGCCGGACGTTTATTCGCCAAGGTTATGCGTTTGCGACCTTTTACTGTCAGCATATCCTCAACAAAGTTTTGATCATGTTCTGATGAAATCAAAATCTCTGTTTGATTACGATCATACAATGTCGCAGCCATTTCCAAATCGCCAGTAAGCCATTCGTTTGCGGTCATTGTGTTGCTTTCCGCAACATCTTTACCCCAAAGAACCGGCGTTGCCACTGCGTGTGGATTTCCGAACACATAACGCTCATCAGTGCCGCCGACCTTAAGCATCTCAATGCCTGCCCAATCCAACGGATTTAAGACAAATGCTGTTGCAATATAATCAGCTAAAGCAACTTGCAGACACGCTAAACGCAAACGGTCAATCCTGGTCGTGTTTGGCAAACCGGCAGCAGCAACAAAGGCCGGCGCATTCGGGATAAGACCATCGAGGTTTTCACCGACATTATCACCGGCAAGCAGTTGTTTTTCCTCTTCCAAATCCAGCATGTAGCGCAATTCACTATCGATCTCAGATTGGAGCTGATCAGCATCGGCCATAGTTTCCTCTGAAATATTAATATGTGTGCCAACCTTTTTGACGCGCTCGACGGCTTTAGTCCAACCTAATTCAGATGCCAAACTTGCGACCGTTTCGGCAACCATGCCTGTGTTATCCGTGCGCAAGGTTTGTTTACGATAATGCACCGAGTCCGAGCCTGTTGATCCAATCGTCAATAGTTGACGGATTGAAAGACGGCGGCGCGGCATGCGTACCGGTACCAATTCCTCCGGATGCTGAATTAAACCACCGCCGGATCCGGCTGCCGTTGTAATTGCATTCGAAACATTCAAAATGCAAGCGCCACCCGCACCATTTTCGAGAAAGGCTTTAATTTTTTCATCGGCGGCAACCGCTTGGCCCAATGATTGAGCTTTCGATGTTTTACCATTGCCATCGACTATAGATTGCAGCACATCAGTATTTTTTGTTTCCAGCGCTTCCAATTTATCAGTCAAAGCAGTGACCGACTTGCTAAGCTCGGTTTGATCGCTCAAGAGCTTATCGGTTGCGGCTTTTGTTTCCTTTGACAAATCGCCCGCTTTAGCTTGTTGTTTTAAAGCATCATCGGCGCTGGCCTTAAGATCATCGGACACTTTGTCCAACTTTGTATTGACCTCGACAAGCAATTTAGCAGTATCTTGGCCAACATCATTTAGGGGCATGCCCACAACACCCGAAGGGCGAGGCAATGCGGCAAGCGCCGAAAGCGCGATCATTGGCATGATGATTGATTTTTTCATTTGATTTCTCCGTCTTTATTTCATTGAATTTCATTGATTTTTTTGTGGAGTGCGACGACCCCATCGTGAACGACAGCGCCGGACGTGTCGGATAGGGCAGCGCCAAGCTTGCCCCCTTTCAGTGCGGCGTAAAGTTTACGTCGCTCGGAATTAGAAACCCGCTCGCGGGATAAAAATATGTCCATTTTCTTTTTTGCTGCCAGCGGCGTTAAAGAAACAACATTACTTGCACTTGATGAGATCTCATCCGATGCCAATAAACTATCTGCAAAGCCTTGCGCGACGGCATCCTCGCCACCGATCCAAGTTTCTTTATCAAGCATCGCCGACAGATCCGCCTTTGCGATCCCTGTCCGGGCCCCATAAATATCAACGGCCGCTTTGTCGAAAGGCGCGAGCCAGTCGGCAACATCGCGAAACGTATGCTGATCGCCGGCCGCTAAAACCCAAGTGTTATGAATCATTAGAAAGCTCGCGCGGGCCATTTGGATCTCGTCGGCGGCCATTGCAATAATTGATGCCGCCGATGCGGCCATCCCCAAAATTTTCACTGTCACCTTGCCCTTGTGTTCATTCAAAAGATTATAAATTGCCAATCCTTCGAAAAAATCACCGCCGGGCGAATTGATATTTACAACAACATCACCATCATCGCCAATACTGCGAAGCGCCGCAGAGATCCGCTTAGCCGTCACGCCGTCACCCCAGAAATCCTCTCCGATCGGATCTAAAATCGATATACCGTTGTCACTTTCCGCAGAAACACTTGATTGCAAATCAGGATTCCACAACTTAACGGCCTTGTCTGTTATTTCGGCCCTTAAGCCGGACACATGCTTACCGCCATCGGCCATCACTGACCCCACAACGCCAACCGGTTTAATTAGATTTCTCATGGTTTTTTGTCCTTTCCTAAGAGCTCGAGCGGCTCCATTGCTGACTGAGCCAGTAGCGAATCCGCTTGCGGATCTTTATGCCGGGGCAAGTTTAATTTTTCGCGGCGCTCGTTTGCCGTCATCGTTCCGCTCATGCCCATTTTTGACAAATATTCACCCTTTGCCTTACTATCCATTTCAAGCATTGCCTCGCGGTTATATTTAAAACAGCGCTTGCGCCGATGTTCGGGCGCAATCAGATCCTTGCGAATGCGCTCTTGAATTCTATTCAGGATTGGATTGATGCCGAGCGAGCGCCAAGCAATAAAAATTTGTTCAACACCCGTTCCCCACATTGTTTGACCATCGGAGGAATGTCCGATGATAATAGGCGGGACGCCAAACCAGCGGCAAACATCCTCGACACTAAATCGCCGGGTTTCTAATAGCTGCGCATCCTCAGGATTCATTTGGAGCTGACTAAATGTTAAACCAGCCTCAAGGGCCATGATCTTGCCCGCTTTGGCGGATCCAGTAAAAGCACTGAGCATTGTTTGAAGTTGCGCTCGCTGCGGCTCGGATAGTGTTTGCTCTGACTGTAAAACACCGCTTGGCTGCATTGAATTTGAAAAAATAGAGCTGGATGATTTATCCGCCGCAAGTGCAGCACCTAATGAATTTGCGCCGTATTGGATGGCCGAAAGGCCGAGGCCGTCGCCGGCACCAAAGCCACGAAGGTGAAAAACTTTATCTGCCGGCAGATATTCGATTTTGCCGCGATCGATGACCGCATATCTAAATTTACCGTTTGCCATTTTCTCCGGCGTGCAGCTCGGTATAGGCTTTAATGCAACCAAATGCTTACCAAGATATATGCGCTCATTATAAGCATTGCCACGCAACACCATATTCGCGACATTGCCCTCCCAAAACTCAAGCGGGGTTTGCTCTGAGTTTGGCGAGACCGTCAATATGTCCGAAAGGTCATCCGCAACCTGGACCATGCTTTGATCCGGTTGTTTGTCAAATTGAGCAAGGGGCAGAGATCCCACAACCTCCGAGGTTTTCTTTACGCAGTCAAACGCCGCCGATAATTTCATAGCATTATCAGCGTTAACGGTTTCGCCGGCATTTGAAATAATGCCAGTGCTCGACCAAGTTTTACTGTCACTTAGATTTATCCAGCCGGATTCACCGGCCGCAAGTTCATTTCTTACGCCACGATATGCGGCCTTGATTAAGCGGATCATATTACCATCACCGGATTTGAGAGAAAATCATCTAAATTTGCTTTTTGCGACGGCTGCGGACCAGCACTCATCAACATGACAGAATTAAACAACGCCATCAGTGGATCAATTTTAGCGGATCCGCTTATGGCTTTTGTTACAATCTGAGCATTTCCACGATTTTCTGTTTTCGCGTTTCCAACGCACCAGGTCATTAACGGTTGCCCGCAGTGCCCCATTGAGCCAGCCTTGAGTTTTCGCGGAGTGCCTTTAATAGCTGAATTCAGCCTGTAGCCCTGCGA
Organism: Hyphomicrobiales bacterium; assembly: GCA_021775515.1. GTDB lineage: Bacteria > Pseudomonadota > Alphaproteobacteria > Rhizobiales > JAJFHR01 > JAJFHR01. The sequence continues at coordinate 9,063 of JAJFHR010000310.1, forward strand.
GATCGATGCCATTTGTTCTTGTTCAATTCCTACTGCCAACAATGCGTCAACGATCGCGGCAACGCCTTCGGGATCCAACCCGATCGCATTCTTATCTGGCAGTAAGCCCAGATCATTTAGATCCTTACAAATCTCGGCGATGTCTGCGATATCATCCACGCCATTCTCACAAACAACGAGATCACCGTCTTTTTCAAAATCATCTAACTGAGATGCGATTGTTGGTCGCAAGCCAATTACATCATGATCAACCCAGGCTTTACCCCAGTGCAGCCAATCTGCATTTTCTCTATCTCGACCTAAAACCGACAATCCCAAAAGGTCATCAAGGCCACCGCCGTCAATACCAACGACACAGACATCGCAGCGATCCATAATGGTATAAAGATCAAGATCCTTGCGCTTTGCCGTATTCCAGTGATCAGCACCGATCCAGCGATCCGAATGCGTGCCCATACCCACTTGAATATTCAAGTGCTGCGAAAGCCATATTGTAAGGTTTTCCTGACTCTTATCTTTTTCACTTTCATAATCATCGATTAATGCCTGTAATTGGATTGAGCGGCCTAAATTTGGCGTAACCATGAACCACATTGCAGGATCCAGCCATGGCCGGCTTTCATCCATTTGCATCTCTTTTGAAAACTCATAAAGAACGGCAAGACAGCGGCGCCCACTCGTGACCAAACCATCGCGGACTTTCCGCGCATATTCCAACTCTGCCTTAAAAACGCCAGCCGGCGGATCCATTGATTGCGTTGTGATGATTACCAGCAAAGCATCCGGATTGGTTATCATACCGCCCCTTATTTGCCGCAAGATTTTTGTGGCGCGGGCATTACTCGACATAATGTGTAATTCATCCAGAATTACCAAAGCCGGGATGCCGCCCGTTGTAACCTTCAAATCAAAAGTTTGGACTTTTATATAAGATTTCGTGACGCGGTTTGTTATCTTTTTTAAATGTTCCTGGACATGCAAAACTTTCGAAAGTTCAGGATCCAAATCAATCATATCGCTGGCTTGTTCAAAGCAAGTTTCGGCGACCTCTTGTGTCGGAGCTGCGATCACTCCTTTTAAATTTTTAGTTGTATTAAGACATAACCAGATTATTCCGATCGTCGCCGAATTCGTGGTTTTCGAATTTTTCTTTGGTATCAACAAAAATACCTCTTGCACCAAGCGCGAGCCCGTAGATTTTAATATTGCACCAAATGTCGGACGCAATATGTCCCGAAACCAATCACCACCAACCTCGCCGAATGTTGGTTGTCCTGGAATATCAGGAACACGTAAACCATCAAAAATACCAACAGCCGCCGCAGCAACACGCTCATCGTATTCGATATCTGGCATCGGCGTGCGGCCATCAACTAAGCGTTGCTCCCAATCGGGGCATGAGAAATCAAAAGGCATTAATTAGGGCGCTCTTTGTGATAGTCTGGTAGATGCGACATAATTCCGCCGGTACTCTTTCCCGCGGCACTTTCCGCATCAGCAACAGCTTGAACCTTTTTACCTAGTTTTTTCTGCTTCGGCGGTGCCTTGGTTAAATTTTCCGCGGCCACTTCCAATTCAACCTTATCGATGATTTTTCCGAGTTCTTTAATTGCTGAAACATTTCCGCCCACGGCTTCTTTTTCCAACAACAACATAACGCGACCGCGGGCTTCGGAAATAACATGCTTTCGAGCTCTTTTTATCGAGGTGTTTCGAAAATAATGCTTGTTTAAAGTGGGCACCGAAATGCCAAGCTCAACAGCAATAGCGGCGGCTGTCCATTTACAAAGCACTAACGTCCTGACTTTGTTGATTAATTCAGGTCTAGCAATATGCCCGGACGCACCTACCCCACCGTGGTTCTCTGGTATTGGATCGCCAAGGAGGTCAAAATTACGCATGAATGAAAAAAAATCTCTAGATGAGGGGGAGACTGGTGTAGAAGAGGGAGGGTTCCTAAGTTTTGACCCACCCCCCCATAGTTAATGTTGTGTATGATTAACTTATTAATACATACCGTCTTGCTCTTGCTTCTGTTTTTCGTTGACGTGATATTTCAGGGACAAAGTTTGTATGTTGTCGTCATCCCAGAATAGATGCTGTCTACCATCGAACCAGAACACATGCGCCGGAATGATATGATCAGCGCAAGGACTATTCGGCGCGGGATACTTACCAAACAGGATCTCGCCTGTCTTTTGGCAAGTGTAACCATCACGCGCATATATTGCCCTACGTTTTTTTTGCCAGCGTGCCGTCCCATATAATGAACGCCACGGCGAGTGTGCGCTTCTATCAACGGCACCACTGTTACCTGTAGTGACAGGCTTTAGTATGGTTCGAGGCAGGCTTGTAAGTCTTGGCTTTAGCGCCTTAAGCCGTCCCATTAGGCAGGCACCGGACCAATATCAAGCATGATCGGTGGATGCTGTGATCCTATCAGTCGAACGTGGATAGCGGCTCCATTAATAATTGCCAAGATATCTTCTTCACTCGGATGCCAGGCAGTGACCATCGATGGTGTTCCATCGCCGCCAATTGTACAATTGATAGGCTCATCACGCAGAGGCAATCCCAAGTAGCCTTGTGATTTCCCAATTACACGCGTTGCGCCATCGATGACTGCTATCTGCACAATAATTCCTAACTGGTTGCGGGGGCTGGACTTGAACCAGCGACCTCTTGGTTATGAGCCAAGTGAGCTACCATCTGCTCTACCCCGACAATAATTCATGTTCCCAACGCGGATGGCGGTTAGGTGCTGCCAGGCGCAACCACCATCCACAAACCAGCGCACCGTCACCTTGGGGGGTGTTTGCTCACGTGTGCGCTAATTTCAACAGGGAGTAGAAACGAAAAAGCGCCCGACAATTTCTGTCAGGCGCAATTCGCTTCTGAGGTCATATGTCAATAGAAGCTAAATAAAGTCAACATCTTTTTTCCACGGTGCACGCAATGGCATCACATTTGTTACCTCATGGTGTGTAAGCCCGCCATACTTTTGAAACGTTGCAGATAGATCAAGCAGGGCTCCCCACCACCTTAAATACCCTCTACGCGCTGACGCTATTTCAGCCTGCGTTGGTGATATTATAATCGGGCACCACAATATATCAATTACGACTGATCGCCCGCGCCTGATTGTTTCCGATCGACAAACAACTTCTGTCTTTGCTTGCCGCCCGTGTTGGTTGCGCTTACCCCATTCGCGTGGGTGTGCTTGTGGCTTGGCACCATCCATCCAGTCAGGACAGCGACCCGATCGTGCAAATTCTGCAATCATTATCGCCATACCGCGGCCACCTACCCTATCAGGCAACGCCATCAGCGCATCTGCGACCGCATCAGCATCATCATGCCTCTTTGACCGCCCACTGCTACTGTCGACCCGCACACCAAGCTCAGCCTGCTGCATCATCATATAAATGGTATCAAAGCTGGAAACATGATGTACATCGTCCTGGTAGCTATTGAAGGTCAGGCCCGCATGTTCTTTTTGAAATGCCCAGTGCAGCAATTCCAGAATGGACACCTGTTTTTTATTTTTGCTGAATTCACCAATAATTCCTTTGTTCTTAATATTACCTGATCTCATTTGAACCCCATTTATCAACATCTTGTTATGACCTCTGTATTTAATACTAAGTGTTGTTTTCGTAGATTTTAATTACGGCTTGAACGGCTTGAAAAGGAGGACTACGGCCTGAGAATATAAAACAGACAGATTTGCAACCGACTGAAAACAAACGCAGAAAACGCAGATTACGGCCCGAACGGCCCGAACGGCTTGAGATGCCAAGTAATACGCATACAAAAATACTATCCCCCGAACCCCTATAGGAATACTCACGCGCGTAACCTCGCATCTCGAGCCGTTCGGGCCGTTCGGGCCGTAATTTCGATACAAAGAGTTGAAACAAAACACTTTTAATCTTTACCCAAACACCAAATCTCGGGCGCAACTTATCAATCTCGGGCCGTTCAAGCCGTAATTTTCGAATAATGTGGTTAAGGGGGTGCGGGGTTTGGTTGGTGCGGCGTGATATGCGATGCCGCGTAAACACTATTCTTCAGCCCTCGATCGCCCAGTCTTAGCGACAGGGTGGCCGGTATTGTTGCGTGGTGCATCATCGAACTCGCGCTCGAACATATCATTAAAGCGAATGCCACGGTAGCCTGTCACGCGCTGCTTGCCGGGTGAAAAGGTTTTCTTTGTGACCTGGTCTCGATATCGACCGGCCAATGCTTTAAATTTTAATGATACAGTGCGGGATCCCCACATCGCCTCGCCCTTAAGGTCCATCCAGAGATTAAACCCGTCCATAATGTCGCGCGCCGTTGTGAAGTCACTGGGGTTGCCAGTAACAAGACAAGAATCTTTCAGGAAAACACCGATCGGGTCGCTTTCATCGCGATATTCCTGCGTTGCCTCCAAGACTTCTTCAGGCTCTTGCAATCCGCCTTCTAAATAATCCAGCAGACCATCTACAAGCCATTTGAAAATGCCGTTTCGCTCATCCCACAATTTTGATCCGAGCTTTTCGTCGCGCTCTGATGCCGGTATCATTACGTCAAACGGTACAAGCAATATACGCCGCCAGATCCCGTCATCATTTCCACGAATGTCAGGCTTATGGTTGCCGCTGATTGTCAGTTTGAAATGCGGGTGAACTTCGATAAAGTCAGAA
>JAJFHR010000032.1 GCA_021775515.1 Hyphomicrobiales bacterium
GGTTGGCTTCGACCATTTCCTTCTTGGCCCTGCGCGCTTCGCGTTCACCTTTTTGCACCATGTGGGTAATGCGGCGAAATTCTCTGATTTCAAGGCCGGTCTCGGTGGCCAGCGCATAAATTTCGGAGCGAATACCGGTAACAACATCAATTTCCTGTTCGGCAAACGCCTTCCAGCCCTTGGTCTTGAGGCCGGCGACACGGATTAACCAGTTGGGATCAAGTTCGTGGCTTTGATATTCTTCCAAAAAGTTGGCCCGTTTAACGCCGTGGCTTTCCGACAGGCGCATCAAACGGCCTTCAAAACTCATAAGCCGCTTGTTAATTTCGTACAATTGCTCAACCAGAGCTTCAATTCGGGCATTATTAAGCGACAGGCTTTTTACATCGTCTTCAATTTCCAGCCGCAGTTTTTTATAACGCCGCTCCTGGCTCGAACTCAAATCTTCACTTTTCAGCTTGTTTTCAACCCGCTGGTCCTGAAGTTTGCGAAGTTTTTTATAATTCGCGGCAATCTTGTCGAAGATCTCAACAACCTTTGGCTTAAGCTCGGCCTCCATGGCGGCGAGCGAAAGGCTGTTATCCATTTCATCATCTTCGTCTTCGTCCTCATCACCATCTTCATTAGGCTCAGCACCCTCGGCTGTATCGTCTTTTTCAGCTTCAGGTTTCTGTTGTGAAGCCGGGTTTGCAACCGGAGCACCAAGTGGCGCGGTTGATGCTCCTGGACCATGTGGAGCCGGCGGCGTAACGATGCCGTTTTCGGCATTACGAGCCGCCAAAGCTGCTGCTTCGGTTACCTGCTGGCCCAATAAAGCCTGCTGAGCTTTTGCATCCGGCCCGGCATAAGTTGCATCCAGATCAATAATATCGCGCAACAAAATCCGTCCGTCGTTAAGTTCGTCGCGCCAAATGATAATAGCCTGGAATGTGAGCGGACTTTCACACAAACCGGCGATCATTGCCTCACGTCCAGCCTCGATACGCTTGGCAATGGCAATTTCGCCTTCACGCGACAACAACTCGACCGAGCCCATTTCGCGTAAATACATCCGGACAGGATCGTCCGTGCGGTCGACGGTTTCAGAAGCTGGTTTTTCTACTTTGGCTGGTACAGCTGACTGGGTTGCCAACTGGCCGTTGACATTACTTTCATCGGCTTCTTCCTGCTCAATGACATTGATGCCCATTTCCGACAGCATAGACATGGTGTCTTCAATTTTTTCAGAAGAAACCTGATCTGAAGGTAAAACTTCATTCAGTTCATCATAGGTCACATAACCACGTTGTTTAGCGACTTTGATCAGGCTTTTAACGGCCTTGTCTGTCATATCAAGCAAGGGCCCGTCCTGGGGTTCTGATCTTGCTTCTTCCTTATCTTCTTTTTCGGCCGTTTTTGTCGTCATATTTAATAACTCCACGACAGCGCTCAATTCGGCGCAATCTAGATGATAAACTTATGGTTCGATAATCCTTATCTGACCGTCATCATCATCCTTTAAATTGGTTTCTTTTCATGATCCCGGGGACAATTAGCCCCTATTCTCATCTGGTTTTAGGCCAAGTCTCTTAATCTCTACTTAACCAAGAACGAATTTCACCACCTAGCACAAAGTAGAACAATATCTCGCCGTGCAACTTGCAGCGATCTTTTTGCCGGTTGGTAGAAATCTAAAATTAAGAACTCACTCCATCACCTTGGACTTCCATGCCATCGGCGCTGGACAATTGACTGCGGATTTCAGTCAGCCGTTTAAAATTTTCCTCGCTACTGTCCTGCCCAAATGCCAATTCTGCAGCGTTCAACTCTTTTCTAAGCGAAAATGCCCGCAGGTGAAGTTTGGCGGCTTGTCTCCATCCCACAACTGCATCGTCTTCCAATGCTTCCGGTTGAACAAACCGGTCGCTTTTATGTGTCAGCGCAGTTTCCAGGCGCTCCAGCAAAGGTGCATAGTTCTGCTTTAACAACTGGGATTTCAGGCCCAGTTTGTCTAGAGGTTGCGCGCTGGCGGCGACATCTAGAATTAACGACCGCAATCTGTCAAGCTCAGGCAAGGAAAATTCCAGGCTGAAGAATTCGTCAGAAATTTCATCCAACATGTTGGGATGATTGATTATTGTGACAAAAAGCAAGGCCTCGCGCGGGGCAATCTGCCAGCCTTGCTGATTGCGGGCAAGCTGGCTCTTTTTTAGGGCTTCTGACACCTGTGATCGTGTTCCGACTGGCCTGTCACTTAAACCTGGCCTGAAATTCGCACCCCGGCTCTTACCGGGCGGGCGAAACATCCGGGTTCCGCCACGAAAATTTTGGCGGTAATTCACCGCTGCAGGTTGCCAAAGTTTATTGAGACGATTGGCAAGATCGGCTTCATAATGGCGGCGAACTTTTTGATCGGCGATCTGACCGGCCGAGGCCATGAGGCGGCGCTCCAATAACGCCCGTTGTTCTGGGGTATCCCAGGCATCGGATTCAGCCTCCCGTCGCCACAACATCCTGATCAGCGGCGTCGCCTCACTAAGGATCTGTTCAAATGCGTCGCGCCCCTGTGCCCGTATCAGATCGTCGGGATCAAGGCCTTCGGGCAAAATAGCAAAACAGATAGACTGGCCTGGCGCCAACATCGGCAATGCCAAATCAATTGCCCGATAAGCGGCTTTAAGACCCGCCTTATCGCCATCAAAACACAGTATCGGCTCGGGCGCCATTCGCCACAACAAACGCAATTGGTCTTCTGTCAAAGCCGTACCCAAAGGTGCAACAGCATTGTCATAGCCAGCCATACCAAGCGCGATAACATCCATATATCCCTCGACAGCGATGACTTTTCCCTGTTCATAAGCGGCTTTTCGCGCCCGGGCGATATTGTAGAGAATATGCCCCTTGTGAAATAGCGGAGTTTCTGGCGAATTCAGGTATTTGGCTGGCTGGTCGGGTGACATTGCGCGCGCGCCAAAGGCAATTACACGGCCTTTTATATCGCTGATGGGAAACATGATGCGGTTGCGAAAACGGTCATAGGAAACCGCAATATCCTGACCGGCGATAATCAGACCGGCCTCCACCATCTCCTCCTGGCTCACTCCTTCTGAGGCCAGAAACTGCTTGAGATCATAACGGCCGGCAGGAGCAAACCCCAACCCATAGGCTTGCTGGGTTTTTGTTGTGAGCCCGCGATCCAACAGATATCCGCGTGCCTGAGCACCTTGTTCTAGTTGCAGGGCTTGCGAAAAAAACCCCTGTGCCAGCTCCATAACGGACAACAACCCGGTGCGCTTTTTCTCTTGCCGCTCGGCCTCAACCGAGCGCTGCGGCATCTCAACTCCAGCCACATTGGCCAGACGCTCGACTGCTTCAGGAAAACTCAGGCCTTCGGTTTCAATCAAAAATGTAAAAATGTCGCCGTGTTTTCCCGACGAAAAACAATGATAAAAGCCCTTTTGATCATTGACGGTAAATGATGGCGTTTTTTCTGAATTAAAGGGCGACAGGCCGACAAACTCCCGGCCGCGCTTTTGCAGCTTGACGCGCTTGCCAACAATATCCGAGACAGGCACACGTGCCCGGATCTCATCGAGAAGCGAGGGTGGAAATTTCATGTCTCACCGCGGCCTGAAGCCTAAACTAATAATTATAGCGCACACCATACCGGAGAATCGAGCTGCAAACCCATTTCATCAACAGAAAGAGTAGCAGCCTACATCTTTTCCACTTTACCGGATGCCTCGATCCATTCCTTGATTGAGCCCATGTTGCGAACATCCTTGAACCCCAGGTCCAACAGAGCTTTCCCGCACAAAGCTGCACGCCCGCCTGAAGCACAATAAAGAACGATCGTCTTATCTTTCGAAAATATCTTGTCATGCATCGGGGTGGCTTCATCCGCTTTAAATTCGAGCATGCCACGCGAAACATTTAAAGCACCGGCAACTTTCCCCGTAGTCTCAAGTTCGTGAGCATCACGAACATCGACCACCAGGATATCATCCTGCTCATGCAGGAGCATAAATTCCTACGGTCCGATAGATAGAACGACTTCTTTCGCTTCCGCGACAGCATGCAAAATTGATTTACTCATGAAAATTCCTCTTAAAGCCTGATTTTATGATCTTGCAGGCACGATTAACCCGTCCACGCAAATCACTCAACGGGGACGGGCTATTCCTAATCGCAAATTAAGGCCGGAATTAGTAGTGCCTAGGCCAACGCCATCACCCGCGAGGGACCACCGGTTCCACCGCGCATTTTTGGTGCCCCGACAATCAACGTCGCCCCCTTTGCCGGCATGGCATCAAGGTTAGCAATACATTCAAGCCCCCAACGATTTGTCGGCAACCAGGCGTAGTGGGTAGCAAAGTCCTTCGAGATACCGTGATCAAGCGACAGGCTATCAACCGCCATGCCCACAGATTTGGTTTCTTCGACCAGCATTTTTGTTGCTTCAACATGAAAGCCCGGAAAATGCATCACACCCTTGTCATCAGCATTTCTGAATTTATCACCACCGACAAATTTATCCCACCCGGAATTCATGGCAACACAGGCACCATCGGGAATGGGGCCATTAGCCGAAATATAGGCCTTGAGATCATCAGGTGTGACCTGCGCATCAGCATTGCCAGCAGCTTTTTCGCGAATATCAATGACCGCCAGCGGACAAAACAGATTTCCGATAGGGATTTCTGCAACAGATTGGCCATCGGCGGAAAAATGCAGTGGCGCATCCAGATGCGTGCCGGTGTGTTCGTTGATGGTAAATTCCAACAGGTTAAAGCCATTATCCTTGAAGTTGAAAACAGACTTTCTCGATATTCCCGGTTTGCCAAAATAGGTTGGAAATCCTTCGTGCAATTCATGAGTTAAATCGAGATGTTTAGCGGCTGAAACCGAGACCGTCCCGGCAGACGCTGGTGTTGCTACTACAGCAGCAGCCGCTCCGCTTAATGCCAGACCTTTAAAAAAATCCCGCCTGCCAAGCATTTTTTCCTTAACTGTTTCCATAACACAATGATCACACATGCCCGTCTCCTGTTATTTTTCCCCAGAATTTAAAGAGTATTTTTATGGTCGCGGAGTATGGCAGACAAATCTTTATGCCGCCAATAGAGAATTTGCCTTGGCTTGCGCCTGAGCGGCACGGTGAAGATCATCCAGTCCCTTATGTGCCCGGGCAACATACTTCCAGTTTTGAGCGCTGCTTGGTTTTAAGGCGCAACGTTCATTGGCAAGAGCCAGGGCGAGCCTAAATCTCCGGGCCCGCAAGGCTGCTTCCAAAAGGGTCCAGCCGATAATATCGCGCTGGGCAAAACTGCCGCCCAACCGATGGGTATTATATCGCGCCGGCAACAAACGGTCCACGCACTCGCCGTATTTCCCCTGGGCAAAAGCCTGTAGAGCCAGACAAAACGGCATCCCCATTTCCCGGCTCATGGCCACATTTGCATCCGATGCATGATCAACATAACGCGCATTGGCTGTTAACAATTGCTCTGCCGCCTCACCCCGATTATCTGAAACAAAAGTCATCATGGCGTGGACGTCATTAAAGGCATAAAGTGTATCGCTGGCACTTGTTTCCCACTTATCAGCCAGTTCTGACCACCTATGGCCTACATCAACATCCAACAGTTTTAGACGCCACAAAAGCGCTGCTGCATCCAGTTCCTCATACCTGTCGCCGCTGTGCTTTTGCGAACGCAGGTGATTGTCATACAAATGAAGAACCTTATCCACCTGTCCCACATCCATATGAAACAAGGATAAATGCCACCACAAATGATTGGCAAAATTGCTTTGGGCCCAGCTTTTTTCATGATGTTTCATAAAACTGATACCGCCTGATTGCCGCCCCCGCATCTCCATCACGTGCGCGACGGCATGAACGGCGTAGGGGTTATTGGGGCGAAGCGCCAATGCCTGCCGGCCCAGTTCTTCTGCATGCATGAAATCGCGATTTTCTTCGAGCCCGAACGCATAAAACCCTATAACAAACTCGTAGCCTGGGATGGACACTTCCCAGAGAGAAAACTCCCGGGCAGCACAATCGCGCAATCCCGCAACGTCACCCAGCAACACGTCTGATTGATGCACCATCTGCAAGGCTAGTAAATCCAGCGGGCATTTGGTCAAAGCTGCTTCCCAATGTTGTACCGCGCCATAAAAATCACCATCAACCCAGGCTCGAACGGCGCGAATGTGATCGCGCTCACGCTCATTTGCCTGGCTCCATAATGCCTCAGCCGCCTCCACGCTTTGAACAAAATCAGCATAGATCCGGGTTTCCATTTCCTGCGTCAACATCGCCGCCTTGAAACAATGGCCCATCACAAAATCCGGATGTTCTGCCAGGACAGCGTCAATTTCCGCGACGGCATCGCCGGAGAAGGCCAGCGCGCACTCATGAGCGGATTCCATTCCCCGAATGGCATCAGCATGTTGGCAAGATGTTGAAACGCCACGACAATCAGAAAGCATCTAGAATTCTCCTTTTGTGAACCAACCAGCCATCTTGTGCATGAACCAGCCATCGCCTCATCGCAAACAAAAACCCCTTACCCTGGCACGCCGGGCCTGCCTCTTCGTTTACTGACTGAAT
>JAJFHR010000311.1 GCA_021775515.1 Hyphomicrobiales bacterium
GGATGGTCAAAAAGGCTGATGAGGTTTTTGTTACCTCAACTGCTGGCGGGATAATAGCAGTGACACAAATTGATGATTGTACAATTGGTGGCGGCGGACCGGGCCCCTTTACCACGAAGCTCATAGAATTGTACTGGCAGAAACATCAAGACCCGGCCTGGACCACAGCTGTGATAAATCCTTGAGCCGCTGTTCCGGTCAATTTTCCTTAATTGGGTTTTGCCTCTGGCATTGCCACAGAATTTTTACCGGTGATCGTTTCAACCGATGATCGGCAGCTCTGGTGGTGCACGGGTGGTCAGCAATTCTGCGCCGGTTTCGCGAATGACGATATTTTCTTCGTGCACCATCGTTTTTCCAGGAGCAAATGTCAGGCCTGGTTCGAGGGTTATGACCATGCCGGGTTTAAGCACGGTGTGATCAAATGCCGTGTGGGAGGGAGGTTCGGTCAGTTGCAGGCCAAGCCCGTGACCCAATCGGCCGACGTCGCTGTCAAGGACGCCACTGGCATCAATGATTTTGTGCATGGCATGAAATAATTGTGCACAAGTTGTTCCGGGAACCGCAATGTTAAGCGCCGCCTCCGTTGCTTCAAACAGCACTCTATAGGCCCGGGGGGCCTGGTCTGAGGCGGCTCCAAGGGCAAAGTTGCGATCGAAGTCGCAAAAATATCCATCAAATGTGCATCCGGTATCGAGCATCAGGATATCGCCATGCGCTAATAGGCGTCCGGAAGGTGGCGAGATAATGTCGTTATAACCACCAGCACCGGCACCACCAACCAGGTAAGAAATATCGTCAACGCCATGGGCCAGACAGGCGGTTTTGAATGACCGGAAGGCATCGATATCCGATTGCCCGATACTGAACAGTTCAGCGGCGGTGGCAAAGACAGCCGAGACACTGGAACATACATAGGAAATTTTGCTAATTTCCAGTTCCGATTTTTGCATCCGCTGGAATTGTATGATGCCGGTTGCGTCAACAAATTCCATGTTGCGCAGGCAGTGGCGCAGTTTTTCAAAATCGGCCAACGGCAGGCGCAGGTGGCTGCCGGCGGCCATGGGCAGGCCGATGCGACCGGTTTTGCCCGCAACCTCCCTCAGGGTTGAGGCCAGCAACGAAATTCCATCATCATGGGGATGGGGAGACGACCAGGTGCGGATATCCTCAATCCATGTGCGCGCCATGCACTCAGCGCCAATGCCGGGTATGACAGCAACAGGTTTCCCGGTTGTGGGGACCACTAGAAACCACGGGCGTGTCGGGCTTTGCCAGAATTGCGTGGCAAAACCCGAATAATACCGGATATCAGCCTCTGTGGTCAGTAACAGCGCATCAATCTTCGCCACAGCCATGGTATTTTGAGCCGTTGTGAGCCGGGTCTCAAACTCAGCGTCCGGAAAACCGCGCGGTGGCGGCAGGTTTTGAGGAGCAGGCATAATGGGCTTATTCTCCCAGGGGCGATATCTGCTTTAGAGTTAGCCGATTATGGATCAGTAATCACGCCTCATTTTCAACCTCATCGGCCATGGCCTGCAAGGACGGAAACATATAGTCGACCTTGGGGCGTTGGGCGACACGGGCTGTTGCCCCCCAGTTTTCGCTTAAAGACAGGTTCTGACGATCTATCCACACGCAGGTCAGGCCGAGGTTCTTGGCTGGTGTGTGGTCATGAAACAGGCTTTGGGCCGTGTGCAAGATATCGCCAGGTAAAATTTCAAGATCTGTCTTCAGCCGGTCAAACATATAGTCAAAATTTCTAGTGTCGGGCTTGTAGGAGCCAATATCTTCGGCAGTGAAAATGGCATCAAAAGTGACACCAAGTTTTCGATTCGATGCAGCAAAGCCCTGCCGGTTGACGTTTGACAGGATCACCAGCTTGAAATGTTTTTGTAACTGGCGCAGGGCATCTGCTGTATCGGGAAAGGCCGGCCAGAAGGGGACGGAGTTGCCAAAGGCTGTGTCCAATTCAGAAGACGTCTTGAGCTTGAATTGCCTGGTGAAAGACTGGTGCACAGTTGAGAGAATTTGCGGATAGAGCATGTCCGGTGTTGCAGCTTGCTGGGCACTTTCAATTTGCGCAAAGGCATCAAGCGCTGATTTGCGATCTATATCGCTGCGGTTGTTGTTGTGTAGCAGGGGTTGAAACGCATCCCAAATACCGCTTTCCCAGTCTATCAAGGTGCCGTAGCAGTCAAAGGTGAGGGCGGAAAATTCGGATAATTTTTTGGTCATTGAACTCTCCAATCAAGGATGAGGTTGAACAGCGGAAAACGCCAATGATAGAGGTGGCAGGTTGGGTGTTCTTGTGCAGGTGTCCCAATTTTTGTGCTGAAGGTCCAAATTTTAGTGTTGTTTTCGAAACAAAGACGGTGTGGTGCCCATATGGCGCTCAAAGGCCCGGGAGAAGGCGCTTTGGTCACAATACCCTACCTTCAGAGCAATTTCGGCGATTGCCAGGTTGGATTTTTCCAACAGCAATGCGGCATGTTTTAGCCGGAGTGTCGTCATATATTGTTTGGGTGACATGGCATAATGTGACTTGAATTGAGCGTGCAGGCGGCTCGGGCTCATTGCGGATGCTTGGGATATATCTTTGATGGTGATCGGTTGGCCGAAATGTTGATCAATGAAGCGCACCGCTTTTGCCAGTGGAGATGAAAGTGTCTCGCAGCTTAGGCCGAGATTGCGCGAAAGAGCCTTTATAAGCAATTCGGCGGCTAACAGACGTTGGGTGTGGCTGAGGTTGGAATGTTCGGTTTCGGCAGCAATAAAATTGCTATAGCCTGTCAAATTGGCATCAACATCGACAAAGGGAGCATTGCCCACGGCGTTCCAGAAACAAGCGTTTCCGGTCTGATAGATGGGATTGCCGGCTGGGATGTCGATGATCAGAAACGCATTATCTCCGCGGCTGGCGAAACTGTGGTTTTGGCCTGCGGCAATGGCTGCAACTCGCGTGCTCGAAACCCTATTTTCCAAGCCGTCGATATCCATATTCATCGCGCCTTTAACCGGCAGCACTAATTGATGGTGGTCATGGGCGTGTTCGACAAATTCACCCGGGTAATGTCTGAGGTGGAATTGAGTTTTATCTGAGTGGGCCTGCATAATTTTGGCCATCCTGTTTGCAGATCAATATGCCATATTCACAAACAAAGCGTTTTTGGATCAACCAAAATAATGAAAACGCTGTTTTGCCGCTTTATGTGGGATTTTTTAAAAATCCTGGCTCGGCTCATCAACACACACATTTAATTGGCAAAACGATAATGCATGACATCGCCATCGGCGACAATATAGTCGCGGCCTTCAAGGCGCATTTTACCAGCTTCTTTCGCACCCTGTTCGCCTTTCAATTCAACAAATTCGTTGTAACTGATGGTTTCGGCGCGAATGAAACCTTTTTCAAAATCGGTATGAATGACACCGGCAGCCCGCGGGGCTTTGGTGTTGCGCGGTATCGTCCAGGCTCGGGCTTCTTTGGGGCCAGCGGTAAAATAGGTGATGAGGTGCAAAAGTTCATAGCCTGTGCGGATCAACCGGTTGAGCCCGGGTTCCTCCAGGCCGAGGTCATTGAGGTATTCTTGCGCCTCGGTTTCATCGAGTTGAGCGAGTTCAGCTTCGATATTGGCTGAGATAACAACGCTGGCGGCTCCTTGCGCGGCGGCAAATTCAGCCACCTTTGCCGAAAATTCGTTGCCGGTCGCGCTGGCTTCTTCTTCTACGTTACAAACGTAAAGGACCGGTTTTGTGGTTAAAAGATTCAAGGCCTGGAAATAGGGCATTTCAGCGTCATCAACCTGCAGAAGCCGGGCGGCCTTGCCTTCTTTAAGCAGAGGCAGGCAGCGGTTGATTATATTGAGAGTTGCTTTTGCTTCCTTATCATTGCCTTTGACCTTTTTTTCCAAGCCGGGAATTCGCTTTTCCAGGCTTTCAAGATCAGCCAGCATCAACTCGGTTTCAACAGTCAGTGCGTCCTCCACCGGATCGATGCGCCCTTCCACATGGGTGATATCGGTATCTTCAAAACAGCGCAGCACGTGGGCAATAGCGTCCACTTCGCGTATATTGGCGAGAAACTGATTGCCCAACCCTTCACCTTTCGAGGCGCCTTTAACCAGGCCGGCAATATCAACAAATGACAGGCGGGCGGGGATCACGGCCTTGGAGCCGGCGATATGCGCGATTTCCTTAAGCCTTGGATCGGGCACGGAAACTTCGCCGATGTTTGGTTCTATGGTGCAGAAAGGAAAATTTGCAGCCTGGGCCGCAGCAGTTTTTGTCAACGCATTAAACAGCGTCGATTTGCCGACATTGGGCAGTCCGACAATTCCACATTTAAAGCCCATTGGGGTATCACGCTCCTTAAGAATTATTGCGAGGTGTGTCTTTTTCCACCTTGGCTGCCGGTTTGGGTGGGTTAAGCGCAAGGTGAATTTTATTAGCGAAGGTTGAATCCGATCCTTCAACAACCAGGCCGATATGTTCAGCAATGGCCAAGATCAAAGGTTCGACCCAAATTTTTTCCTGGCGAGAAAAATCCTTGAGCACGTAACTATGCACTGCCTTGCTTTGGTCGGGACGACCGATTCCTAAGCGCATGCGGCGAAAGTCGGGGCCGAGATGTTGAACCAGGGATTTCAAGCCATTGTTTCCAGCCGTACCACCGCCGGTTTTCATGCGTAATTTTCCCGGCTCTAAGTCCAGTTCATCGTGAACAATCACAATGTCTTCAGGTGAAAGTTTGTAAAAATGCGCAGCTTCTGCAACGGAACGGCCGGATTCATTCATATAGGTATAGGGCTTAAGGAGGAGAACTTTGGCAGCACCAATACGACCCTCCCGGAGCTCGCCCTGAAATTTACGGCGCGCAGGGCCGAAGCCATGGTGGTGGGCGATTTCGTCCACCACCATGAAGCCCAGATTGTGTCGATTGTTGCTGTATTTCGAACCTGGATTTCCAAGTCCGACCAACAAGAGCATCTCATGTCTCGCAAATTAGAATGTTTTCGGCTTAACGGAACGGTTTGGAAATTATTCCTCGTCCGCCCCTTCTTCACCACCTTCAGTCTCTTCGCCTTCAATGCCTTCGAGTTCTTCCTCGTCTTCCTCGTCTTCAGCCCTGTCAAGACCGGCAGGTGCGGCAATAGTTGCGACGGTAAAATCTCGATCCGTAATCGTTGGAACAACATTTTCCGGCAAGGTGATAGCTGAAATATGAAGAGAATCGCCAAGTTCCAAGCCAGTGAGATCGGCATCAATGGTTTCAGGAATGGCATCGGCCGGGCAGCTAATTTCAATCGCATAACGAACAATGTTCAAGACGCCGCCGCCTTTGAGGCCGGGGCATTCTTCCTCATTGAGAAAGTTCACAGTTACTTCAACCGTAATCGTTGCGTTTTCTCCCAGGCGCAGAAAGTCAACATGCATCGGGAAATCCCGGACCGGATCAAACTGCACATCACGCGGAATTACCCGGGTCTTGTTGCCGTTAACATTCAAGGTGAAAAGTGTATTCAGAAAAGTGCCGGTCTGAACCTGCTGATACACAGTTTTATAGGGGAGCGAAATCGGTTCGGGTGATTTTTTGTCACCATAAATAACTGCAGGAACGCGGCCCTCACGACGAGCTTGGCGGGCGGCCCCCTTGCCGACCCGTTCGCGCACAGCTGCTTCCAGTTCAATAATGTCTGCCATGCTAATTCTCCGAAAATACCGGCACCTGCCGGCGGTTGGTTTTATCCATGCGCCTCCTCCAGGGGGGATCAGCGCACTAAATGATGCGGGCTTATAGCGCCATCAGGACACAATGGCAATCAAAACACTACCTAATCGGTAAACATGGCAAAACTGCAATGCCGGGCGCAAAGATCAATGAAACAGGCTTGAGACCGATTTTTCATTCGCCGTCCGTCCCACAGCTTCGCCCAATAGCGGGGCAACGGAAAGGACGCGAATATTTTTTGACACGCGCACGGCTTCGGTTTCCTGGATGGTGTCGGTGATCACCAGGCTTTTCAG
Source organism: Hyphomicrobiales bacterium (assembly GCA_021775515.1). Taxonomy (GTDB): domain Bacteria; phylum Pseudomonadota; class Alphaproteobacteria; order Rhizobiales; family JAJFHR01; genus JAJFHR01. Next base: position 6,028 of record JAJFHR010000311.1, read on the forward strand.
TTTTGACGCGGTAATCCGCGCAACAGCACCTCCGGACAGCACGCCATGGGTAATATAGGCAGTAACATCCGTCGCGCCTTGTTCAAGCAAAGCCTCAGCGGCATTGCACAGGGTGCCACCTGAATCGACAATATCATCAATCATGATGCATGACTTGCCCTCAACATCGCCAATAATATGCATGACTTCCGATTCTCCGGCACGTTCGCGACGTTTGTCGACAATCGCCAGCGGGGCATCGATGCGTTTTGCTAGGCCGCGGGCTCTGACGACCCCGCCGACATCGGGCGATACCACCACCGATTTGGAAATATCAAATTTCTGTTCGATATCGCGCCGCATGACGGGAGCGGCAAATAAATTATCAGTAGGAATGTCAAAAAAGCCCTGGATCTGGCCAGCATGAAGGTCCAACGTCAAAACCCTGTCAGCGCCAGCCCGGGTAATTAGATTTGCCACAAGCTTGGCTGAAATAGGCGCGCGCGGGCCAGGCTTTCTATCCTGACGGGCATAACCGAAATAAGGCATAACAGCAGTAATCCGCCGGGTAGACGCCCGCCGAAGAGCATCAATTATGATCAATAACTCCATGAGATGATCATTGGCGGGGAAAGACGTGGATTGAACGACAAAGACATCTTCACCGCGCACGTTTTCCTCAATCTCGACAAAAATCTCCATGTCGGCGAACCGCCGGACCACACAATTTGTCAGAGGTAGATTTAAGTATGTCGCGATGGCTTCGGCCAAGGCGAGGTTGCTATTACCGGAAACTAGTTTCATTGCGCGATTATTCTCGAAAATTGCTGCTTGAACTTCCCCGCAAGGGTTTTAACAAGCATGCCTCCACCTTGCAACGATCATCGGCAAATGAGTAATAAAAAAGGGGATATATTTGAAATGGTCGCAGCTGGCCCCGGCCTTTGCCTGTCTATTGATTTGTTGCGGCAGGGGTATAAACCGGTGTGGCTGTCAGGCGGGGAACAATTTTGGCAATGTCGGTTGCGGCGGCCCTGGCGGCAACGTCCGCGGTTCTTCCCCACGAGTTTGCGACACTCGCAGCTCGCACTCTGTTGTTTTGACGTACCATGCCGAGCCCCTGACCATTTGATTTTTTCAAGTTCCAGCTGATGTCTATTATTCGCCGCCGATTTTGAACCGGTCCCATTTTGACGGTGCCAACCAATTGCAAGGAGAGGGGGTTTTTTCTGTCCGTTACCCTGACCCCCTTCGATCGCAGCGCGCGTTTAATCGCCTGGGTAAGCTCCGCATTGCCCTGGTTTGAGGCGCCCGTTACCGATTGGACAACTACGGTTGTGTAGAATTGTTTGCTTTCGCTTGATCGCGGGCCCGATACGCTTCCGGTAATGGTTGGTTCTGATGCCTGCAGAGGAATGGCAAAGCTGGGCCGGGCAGCTTGAGGTTGCGACAGTTCTACAGCCCCATTTCGTGTCGGGATGGTGGCCCTGTATAGGTTCTGGGCAAAGGTCTCGCGGGTGGCAATCGCCTTGGCCTCCGCCCGCACGACGCTGATGTTTCTGACACCACCGGGCGGTGGAAGACTGACTTCACGGACACGGTAGCCCTTGCGCCCGAGCCAGGCGGCCAACCCGCCGGCCGTACGCGCTGCGATGCGTTGAATATTCTTTGCACTTAGAGATTTTGCATTATCGCTACTGCGTGATCTGGGCAGAATATCTTCACCACTGACCCGATGGAGTTTGTTTTTTCTCCGGTTAGAAAAATCCCAGACATAAGCAACTGCCCTATCCTGATCGTTGGCGGCGAATTTAACCGTGCCGGTGATGAATATGCTTGCTTTTCCATTATCAGATTTTATCGCGGTTACACCTCGCTTGCGGGCTTCCCGAATAATCTGACGCGTCAGACTTTGAGAATTTTGGGCAGAGACGCCGTCAATTTTAGCAAATGTAACAACCGGTGATTTTTTGAGAAGGCTTGCCGGCATGGCCTTGGAGCCTTTGCCAAAGGGATACGTTCGCCCCGAACACGCACCAAGAGTGAGCCCTATGGTTATTAGGAGTATTACAAATTTCAGATTGGGCACCACAGCTCTTTGGTCAGAATTGGCCAATTGTTTCGTCTTCCCCACAACCGGCTCTTTAAGCCGGTGGATTATTCAAAGCATTCGACACGTGAGTGATTGGTCACGAGCAAAACGAATCACTTAAACATCTGAGGTTTAAGAGCTAATCCTATTTGACGATCAGGTCCAGAGGTAGTGTTGACAGTGGCTCAGGTTTTTGGTCAGTGGTGAGGTAGGATCGCCCCAAAGTCATTGCGCAG
>JAJFHR010000312.1 GCA_021775515.1 Hyphomicrobiales bacterium
CTGCCGAACCTCTTGTCAGTCCGGCCTGGCCACCGGTCTCGGCAAACTCTTCATTGTCCAAAACCAGCACCGCGAGATTGCCGGGGGCACTAGCAGCGATGGTGGCAAAACCGCCGATCCCCATCATTGCTTCGCCATCTCCGGTAACCACCAGTATTCGGCGGTTGGGTTGGCTCAACGCCAGACCCAGACCCACGGAAGCGGCCAGTCCCATGGCACCCCAAAGATAGAATTTTTCATCACGATCCCCGGCGGCGGCCACATCATATGTTGCGCTTCCAAGCCCGGTTATAACCAAGGTATCGCGGCGTTCAGCCAGCAGGTCAAAAACCAATTCTCGCCGGTCAAATCGATTTTGAATTCCGCGTGCGGTCATTTGGCAAAATCCTTGGCACCGACGACTTTTTGACCGACCAAAACCGCGGTCGCCATGGTCGAATGATAGGCCAGATCCAAGGCGCCAGCAAAAAGTCCGCCCACTTCTTTTTGATCCAAGGCTGTAAAACACTGCACGCCCATCTGCGTGAATACGGGCTCTACAGCGCGTCCCATTGGCACCTGCCAGGGGTTGAATTCTCCCCACTCGCCACGCATGGTGATCAGCATGGGGCAGGGTGTTGCGCAGTTTTGCGGCAGGGATAAAGCATTCACACAATTACCAGCACCACTGCTTTGCATCAGCAAAACAGACCGTACACCGCCAAGCCAGGCGCCGGTGATGATGCCGACGCCTTCTTCCTCGCTTGTCAGGGTAACAACGGTCATATCGCCATCTGCGCGGCACTGGTTTAAAATTTCGGTCAATCCTGCATCAGGCACGGTGCAGACAATCTTTACATCACGGCTCTTCAAGGTCCGATAGACATCGCTGGACCAGTCGTGGGAATTATCTGAGGAGATTGGCGGCATATGTCAGGTGGGTTGGTTATAAAATCTTGTTGCAGCAAGCATTAACGCGATTGCCGGAAGAGTCAAATGGCGCGTCGAAGTTTTCCTAAGAGATATGCCAGCCAAAGGCTTCCATTTGGATGAGATAAAATCTTCGCAAGCCTATGTTACGGGTAGGGGTGGGGAAGATTGGCGCGCTAAGACGAAATCCAACATCATATACTTATCATAATTCAGCGCTCTAAGGCGCGACCTTTATTCAGCCGTTGTGATCGGCAAAGGTGGAAGTCGCCGCTCAACAGGTGAAGACTGAATGACCGACGTGTTAGTCAGGGCATAGGGAACAATCAGGTCAATGACGCGCTCCAATTCAGCAACGGACGCGAGGTGGGCGCGTGCGAGAAAGCAATCCTCTCCGGTCACCCGGTCACATTCCGTGATCTCCGGGATACCCCGAATTATCTCAACAACCCGTTCCAATTGGCCCGGCACGGGGCGAATCCGCAACCATACGGAGATTGGAAGCCCGATGGCTGCTGGTGAAATCTCGGTTGTGTAACCGGTAATCACCCGGGCTTCTTCGAGCCGCTTTACACGTTCAGCGACGCTTGGCGCCGAAAGTTTCACCGCGCGCGACAACTCGGCGGTTGTCGTTCGGGCGTTCGCAACCAGCGTCGTCAGAATTGTCTCGTCCACCGCATCCAATCGGCCATTTTCATAACCAAGGAGTTTCATCTATTTCACCTTCTATTGCGAGGAATATTCGCAAGAATAACATCGTTTACTCATATAAAAAAGTCAATCTCCCCTTTATAATAGTTTCATCGAATGAGGCACCAATGACATCTGCAATGCCGACACCCACTGGTCTCAATCGCGCCGCTGAAGCTGTGCCTCCTCACGCATGGTTCGGTGTCAGCGCAGTTTTCCACTATCTCGGCCCGGCTTTTGCCGTGCTTCTGTTTCCGGTCGTCGGCGTTCTAGGTGTGGCTTGGTTCCGTATCGCATCGGCGGCTCTGATTTTTGCTCCCTTCACAAAGCCATGGCGCACGCTTCGAGAAGCAGATGGGCGAACGCGACTTCTTTTGATCGGTCTTGGCGGTTGTCTTGCCGTAATGAACACGTCCTTCTATCTAGCACTCGACAAGCTTCCGATGAGCTTAGTTGCGGCGATGGAGTTTATCGGCACAATCGGTGTAGCGCTTTACGGCTTGAGAACTGGACGAAACATGCTGGCGCTCGTTCTCGCTGTTATCGGCGTCTTCATCCTAATCGACGTGAAGTGGGCATCCAACCCGCTCGGCCTCTTTTGGGCGATGCTGAACGCAGCGCTATTCGTTGCCTACATCGTCCTCGGACACAAAGCTGCCGAAGGGGGTGCGAGCGGCGGGGTCGAGCGGCTCGGCGCCGCCATGGCAATCGCTTTGGTCATTCTGATGCCGCTCGGATTTTTTGAAGCAGTTCGCGCCTTCGGCATGCCGCTAATCGTCTTGGCCGGGATTGGCGTCGGCATCTGTTCGTCGGTCGTTCCATATGTCTGTGACCAGCTAGCCATGTCGCGGCTCCCGCGGGCGTCCTTCGCCTTGCTCCTCGCGCTTCTGCCCGCAACGGCTACCGTTATCGCAGCCATCGTCCTAGCGCAGGTTCCCAGCTTTCAGGATCTTTTTGGAATTGTACTTGTCATGATTGGCATCGCCACTCATCGGCCTGCTCCATCGTGAAGCCGTCGAGATATGTCGGAACAGAAGAACAACAACCGCCACTCAGGCGTTTTGTGAACTTGCGCGTGCACCGTGCCAAAGTGTCTGGCAAGTCCCCTCTGGGCCAGGCCCTCAAATACATCGCCAAATACTGGGATGGCCTCTACCTGTTTCTCAAAGATGGCCGCATTGAGATGGACACCAATCCCGTAGAACGCGCCATTCGCCCTATCGCCCTAAATCGAAAAAACGCTCTCTTTGCCGGTCACGATGCCGGTACCGAAAACTGGGCGATCATTGCCTCGCAGATTGAGACAGCCAAGCTCAACAATATCGAACCGCATGCCTATCTCACAGTGACTCTCAAGACTATCGTCAACGGCCACAAACAAAGCAAGATCGAAGAGCTTCTGCCCTGGAATTACACCGCAATAGTGTGATCGGTGCACCGCTTACGACCCAGCGACGAACTGTTTCATAAAAAACATCTATTCCTCGTTGCGCCAACAGATCTTCCACATCCCGATAGCTGGTTTAGAATTTGAAATATAACCAAATGGCATGTTGGATAACCGGCAGTGGAAAACGATGTCGCATGTAGGATATTTTCTGCATCAAGTTGGTTTATAGCATCCTCACTAACGTGTCACTGAGTTACCGCGACACCCCCCTCTATCTCATCTGATTGAGGAATACGTCGGCGATCACCGCCCAGACTGCCCGATCTTGGAAGATCTTGGCAAATAGATTTGTTTTGAAAAACCGGCAAAAATCCATAACGCATTGTATTTAACTGGATTCGTACCGCGCCCGCTCGTCAATGCAGTATCTGGTTGAGGAAACTCAGGGTACGATCCATTTTTGGATTACTGAAAAACTCGCTCGGCGGGCTTTCTTCAACAATTTCGCCACCATCCATAAACACCATTCTATCGGCAATTGACCTGGCAAAACCCATTTCATGGGTAACGCAGATCATGGTCAATCCTTCCCGGGCCAGTTCCTCCATCACATCAAGTACTTCCTTGACCATTTCGGGGTCGAGGGACGAGGTTGGTTCATCAAACAGCATGATTTTTGGCGACATGCATAAAGACCGTGCAATAGCGACGCGCTGCTGCTGCCCACCGGAAAGCTGACCGGGATATTTATTCTGCTGATCCGCAATACCGACGCGCTCCAAAAAGCTCATTGCCAGGTTAACAGCTTGCCTGCGCGGCATTTCGCGCACCCACACGGGTCCCAGGATTAAATTATCCAGAATGGTCAAATGTGAGAACAGATTGAACTGCTGAAAACACATGCCGACCTCGCGGCGCACCGCCATGATATTCTGCATCTGATCATTGAGTTCAACACCATCAACAATGATTTTGCCCCGTTGATGAACTTCCAGGCGGTTGATGCAGCGGATTAGCGTGGATTTGCCCGAACCCGATGGCCCGCACACAACAATACGCTCACCCTTGCCGATAGACAGATTGATGCTCTTGAGCGCATGGAAATGGCCATACCATTTATTAACATCAATTAATTCGATCATAGTGGTCTCTCACGCATTAATGGTTCTTTTCCGCACCGGTCTTTTCCAGACTTCGCCCGTAGCGGCTAAGCCCGAAACACATCACCCAGAAGACCGCAGCGGTAAACACCAAAGCTTCGGCTTCAAATCCCAGCCATTCAGGATTTTGCGCCGCCGCCTTGGCAATGCCGAGAAAATCAAGCAGGCCGATAACAATAACCAAAGTCGTGTCTTTCAACAGCGCAATGCACCGCCCGATAAGCGGTGAGAGCACTTTGGCCAGCGCTTGTGGCAGGATGACAAGCCCCGTTGTCTGCCAATAGGACAGCCCCAGGGCATTGGCGGCTTCATGCTGGCCCCGGTTGATGCTCTGAAGCCCGCCTCTGACAACTTCGGCAATGTAAGCGGAGGAAAACAGGATGATGCCAATCTGCACACGAAAAACGGTGCCCAACTGAACCCCGTCAGACAAAAACAAAGGCAATAATATTGTTGCCATAAATATGATGGTAATCAGCGGAATACCGCGAGTACCTTCAATGATTGCGGTTGACAGAAAACTTATAGTGCCAAATTTTGACCGTCGGCCCAACGCCAGCATAATTCCGATGGGAACGGAAAACAGAATTCCGACAACCGCCAGCAGAAGGGTGAGCATCAAGCCGCCCCATTTTGTACTTGGCACCGGTTGCAATCCATAACCGCCACCAATAAGCCAATAGGAAACCAGAACCAGAGCACACCATAAAAGCACCATGTAACGGACGCTGACCAGACGTAGCGCCGTCACTGCAAAAACCGCCGCCAGAAGACCACCGGCAAGCGAAGGCCGCCATAAAATGTCACGCGGGAATGGCCCAAACAAAAACAGTTTCACTTGCGAGCCGACAAAGGCCCAGCACGCCCCATCAGCCTGATTGCAGGTTTTTGCATCACCAACAAACACAGCATCAAGAAAAAACCAACTAAACAGCGGTTCGGCAATACTGTATATGAACAACAGGCCCAGCACCGTCAAAACACTGCTCGTCGCATCTTTGAAGAAATGTTCCCTCACAAAACGCCAAAGCCCTGTCTGGCCGGGAGGAGGCGGGAGATCAGGGGCGGGTTGAAAAACGCTTAACGTCATTTTCAACGCTCCACAATCTGAAATTTACTATTGGCGAGATTCATAAGAACAGAGATGATAAGATTGATGGTCAGATAAACCGCCATCCAAATGGCGATGACTTCGAGCGCCTGGCCGTTTTGACCGATCATGGTGCCGCCGATCGAAACCATGTCGGCAAATCCGATGGCAATGGCAAGCGATGAATCTTTCACCAGACTGGCATAATCATTGGTTGTTGCCGGAATTATGGTGCGCAAAGCCTGCGGCAGGGTGATAGAACGAATGATCCGGTTGGGTGACAGGCCAATTGCTTTTGCCGCTTCAATTTCGCCTTTGGGCACAGCCAGAATGCCGCTACGCACATTTTCTGCAATAAAAGCACCGCGATAAATCGAAAGGCCCAGAACAAGGGCCACAAATTCCGGTGTCAGTTTCATTCCACCTTTAAAGTTGAAACCGCGAAGAACCGGTGCATCCCACTCCAGAGGTTGACCGGCAAGAAGAAACACCACCGCTGGAATAACCAGAAGAATGACCAGATTTGTGCGGATGACGGGCAATGTATGGCCGGTTTGATTTTTCTTGTTTTTGGCCCAACGGGCAAACAGAACAGAAAAAACTACTGCAGCGAACATAGCCAGTATAACCAGGTTAAAACCTTTCAGTGGCACAGGTCTGGGAAAATAAACGCCGCGCTGGGTCAAAAAACCGTCGGGAAAAAACTCCCAGGCCAGACGAACCGAAGGCAATCCGGCCAGAACAACGCCGTAAATAAACAGAAGTATCAACAACACAGGAACATTGCGCAGGATTTCAACATAAGTCTCGGCAATCTTGGTAATCAGCAGATTACCCGAAACCTGTGCAACCCCCATCAAAACACCGATTATGGTGGCCAGGATAATAACGACGATAGCGGTGTAAATTGTGTTGATGATACCAACGAGAAAGGCGCGGCCATAGGTATCGCTGGGTGAATAATCAATTAGCGACACATTGATGGGAATTCCGGCGCGCTGGGAAAGAAAGCCAAAACCGGATTCAACATCTCGGGCTTCCAGGTTGGCTTTCGTCGTCACCATCAACGCATAAATCGCCCAGACCACCAGGGCCATGAACATGAATTGCAGCGCAAACGAATAAAAACTCCTGATCGTCATTCGAGACAAGAGGCTATTCAGCACAGCAAACTCGCTTTTTTATCATTACCAGACATGCTCCGGTTATAGCCACGCGGATTTCTCAAGCAGGTGCACAAGGACAATAACCGGTTTTATGGGAATGGCCAAAAAGGGGCATGTGCAAACCGGGTGTATGCACATGCCCTGATCTGGCTCAGCGGAAGGCAGGCGCGTAAAGCAGTCCACCATCACGGGGTAGTGCATTGGCACCGCGTTCCATTTTCAATGGTGTGCTTTTTCCAAGATTGCGCTCATAAATCTCACTATAATTGCCCAGCTTGGAAATGACATTGAACATCCAGTCTTTTTCAAGACCGATATAAGGGCCAAAATCACCGGAACCGCCAAGCAGACGCTGCACGGTCGGGTTTTTCGAGCTCTTCAGCATGTCAACTGCATTGGCCTGGGTAACACCCAGTTCCTCGGCTGTTATCAAACCGTTGATCACCCAGGTAACCAGATCTTTCCACTTGTTATCGCCATGGCGCACCAGAGGAGAAAGAGGCTCTTTGGAAATCAACTTAGTCAAAATAACGTGCTCGGCTGGATCTTTCATGGTGGTACGAAAGGCGGTGAGCTGACTTGTATCCGTGGTAAGCGCATCGCACCGACCGGCCTTATAAGCGTTGACGGCTTCTTTTTTGCCTTCAAAAACCACGGCTTCAATTTTAAGATTATTCGAGGCTGCAAAATCGGTCAGATTGAGTTCGGTTGTCGTTCCTGCTGTGACACAAATCGATGCCCCGTTAAGCTGTTTGGCATCAGCAATACCGGTTGACTTTCTGACCATGAAACTCTGACCGTCATAAAAAACAATGGTGGTGAAATCGACACCTTCCTTGGTATCGCGTTTCATCGTCCAGGTTGTGGTACGCGAAGTCAGATCAACCTGACCGGTGACGACCGCAAGAATTTTCTGCTTTGAAGCAAGCGGTACGAAATTCACTTTGTTCGCATCGTTAAAAATCGCTGTGGCAACGGCGCGACAAATATCTGAATCAAGGCCGGCCCAGTTGCCGCTTGCATCAGGATTTGAAAATCCCGGAACCCCTTCACTCACGCCACAATTGAGAATACCGCGGGCTTTTACATCTTCTAGTGTTCCCGCAAATGATGAAGCGACTGAAGCTGCCAGGAATGTCCCTGCCATAAATAAATTTTTAAATTTCATGTCTTGTTTTCTCCGCTGATTGTAGTTCTAAAAATTCACTGCGGATACATTTCCGAAGTGTTCCCCCAAGCATAGAATTTACATCAATGGCAAAGCTTATCCTTCCGGCATATACTTTGTCTAGGTGTTAGCCCGGCATTTGATGGTGTACTGTTTTCTGTTGAATGGAAGGATGCATTATGGGACAAGTTTTACACGGCAGCGCCACGACAACGTACGCCATCAGAACAGCATCAGGCCAGCTTTGATGCCCAGTTCGACCAGAAATGACCTCATCTACAAAGCCAGGCACCGGTGATGATGCCGACGCCTTCTTCCTCACTTGTCAGGGTGACAACGGTCATATCGCCATCTGCGTGGCACTGGTTTAAAATTTCAGTCAATCCTGCATCAGGCACGGTGCAGACAATCTTTACATCACGGCTCGTCAGGGTCCGATAGACATTACTGGACCAGTCGTGGGGATTATCTGAGGAGATTGGTGGCATAAGTCAGGCGGGTTGGTTATGAAATCTTGTTGCAGCAAGCATTAACGTGATTGCCGGAAGAGTCAAATGGCGCGTCGAAGTTTTCCTAAAAGATGGCCGGCCAACTGGTCCCATTGGGATGAGATGAAAATTTCGTAAGCTTATGTTACGGGTATGGGCCGGAGAAAATTGGCGGATGGGGTGGGATTCGAACCCACGAAACGCTTGCACGTTTGCCGGTTTTCAAGACCGGTGCCTTCAACCACTCGGCCACCCATCCGCAGACTTAAGTCATCGGCGCTCTTTCTATAGCGCTTTAGACGATTTGAAAAGCCATCTTTACAGGTTTTTACTTAAACAGAATTTCGCAGGCATTGCTCAAACGGTAAAGCAGGGATCGGGCCACCTTGAGCCATCGCCAATATATCGTCGATCAATTGTTTAGGCGATGAAACACCACCATGAGATAACAGCATTTCAGCCTTTTCAACCAGGCCTTGCCGCGATAAAGGCGCTTCAGGATCACCAAGGGCGTTAGGCGTGTCAATTTTCAGCATAGCGCCGTCCCGCAACTTCAGGCTTAAACCACTGCCCCAGGCAGACGGGTAGGCGTCTTCATAAAAATCACTTTTTGTCACTGAAATGCGGCTGCAAAGTTCAGCGAGTTGGTGCCGCGCGGAAGTATCAAACGACGAAAATTCAATACGTGGCAGGCTTAGGGCCGCGGCGACACAATGTTGCAATGAAAACTTTGCTTCATAAAGAGACTGGGGCTGAGAGCGGTCGCACAGATTAAGAGCTGCCTGATAGGTTTTTATTTCAATTTCCTCAATGTCATTAAGCGATTTTCCGCGGACATTTAGTTGCTCTGCTGCATCAAGAGCAATCTTGATGGCTGGATGAGTATGGCGGCAACTGGGCCAGGGTTTGATGGATGTTGCATGTACCTGCCAGCAATCATCGGGCCCATCGAGTATTCTGGCGGCGTCACCATCGGCGCACATACCTTTGAAAAAAGCTTTTTCGCCTTCCAGAATGGTTGGAGCACCGGTAACGCCATGGGCGGCCAGTTCGGCACTTACCACACCGGCCTCTGCGCCACGACCGGCATGAATATGTTTGGACATCGCACCGGTTTTAAGGAATTCCCAAAAACCTGCTGCCTGGGTGCCAGCATTACCGAACGCGTGAGTGGTTTGTTCATCGTTCAGACCAAGCAGGTGAGCGGCAGCCATAGTTGAGCCAAACGGCCCGCACGTTGCTGTATTATGCCACACAACATAGTGCTGATCACCAACTGCCTGGCCAACCCGCGTTGTCGCCTCATAGCCAAATAACACCGCTTCAAGCGCACGCTGGCCATTAAAATTATCTACCAACGGATCATTGGCCAAAGCAAAAACCGCCGGGACGACAACACAACCGGGATGAACGATTGATCCTCTGTGCAAATCATCCATTTCCAGGATGTGGGTGAGGCACCCCAATACAAAAGCTTGGCGGCCGGCATCGAAGCCCGCCTTGCCCGGCACTGCCAATAAACCGCGCGGTTGCGCCCAGGAAACAAACTTTCGCCCTGTTTCACTATTAAATCCCGCCAGCATGTTGGCGACGGTATCAAGCGTAAACTCGGCAGCAACTCTTAGATCATTCGCGGTAACAGGCTTGGTTTTTATAAAATTTATGAGTTGAGAGCTTTTGACCTGAGAGGGGACAATAATGTTCATCTTTGTGTTTCTTCGTTTTAGGCGGTGGCATAGTTGGGCAAATTTGACTGTGCCAACGCGGCAAAAATTAAAATTTGATCTCCATAAGTAACACTTTGTTAACCCGCAAACATCACTCTTTTAAGATATGGGCTAATTGCATCCTGGACAGGGTGCGAATGGCAAATCAGTATGAGTATAAACAAGTATAGTTGCGTATCAGATATGAAAACGAATTTATCCTGGTTTCCGATTGAAACCAGTGTGGAGCGTGGCAGCCGGATCAAAATAAAAAGCATTTCCATTGTCGCCATACTTTCTATCACCGGACTGTCGTTGGCTGGCTGCGGTTCTTCGCCAAAATTTGGCTCTGAATATGGCAAAGCCAGTCCTTATTGGAACGGCTCGGGCCCAATTCCAAAAGGAGGAGGGCGTTACAAAGTTGGAAATCCCTATGTTGTTAACGGCAAAAAATACTATCCGCGAGAAGACCCCGGCTATGACCGGGTAGGCAATGCTTCGTGGTATGGTCCAACATTTAACCGTCGGCAAACCGCCAATGGCGAGTATTTTGATATGACCAGGCTGACTGGTGCTCATCCCACTTTGCCGCTTCCCAGCTTTGTCCGGGTAACCAATTTGAAAAATCGCAAATCAGTTGTAATCCGTGTCAATGACCGCGGACCTTATGCCAGCAACAGGGTTATCGATGTTTCAAAAAAGACCGCTGATGTTTTAGGTTTCCGCAATCGGGGCACCGCGCGCGTACGCGTGCAATATGTTGGTCGCGCGCCGCTTAATGGCGATGATTATTATACTTATTCGGCAAAACGCAGACCAGATAGCAATACTGCGAAAATTGCTTCTGCTTATTCCAGCGCGGAAGTTAAAACCTATCCAAGCAATTCAGCCCGTGCAAATAACCTGTATGTGCAAGCGGCCTCGTTTGCCAGTCAGGGCAACGCCCGCCGGCTTCAAAGCAGCCTGGGGTCGCTAGGTCCGGTCAAGATTGTGCCCTCTGACATTGATGGCCAGACCTATTACCGGGTCCGGGTCGGCCCGTTAAATAGTAACCGCGAGGCAAAAATTGCCCTGCGGCAAATCGTTGATGCGGGTCATACCGGCGCCACATTAGTGATCGACTAATACCTGAGGAGATCGCTGTACCTATAAAGCTGGATAGTACTAACTATCCAGCTTTTTTATTATAAAAACAAAAACCCCGGGACCGGCAATTCAATTGCGTATACACTCAAGGTCCGGACCTTAATTACGAAGTCAATATGAGCAATAACCGAAAGCTGTCTTTCTTGTCCGCGAGGGCAAAATCGCCCGGGCGTTTGATAAAAAACATCATCGCGGGACTATTGTTAGTCTTCGTGCTGTTTTCAGCTGACGATGCCATAGCGCAGGGTTTTGAAACCAAAGCCAAGCAGGCCATCGTGATAGATGCCATAACCGGTACGGTATTATTTGGCAAAAATGAAGATCAATTAATGCCTCCGGCGAGCATGAGCAAGCTGATGACGATGGTGCTGGTGTTTGAAGCCATCAAATCAGGCCGGCTGGGTATGGCCGATGAATTTTTGATTACAGAAAATGCCTTCAAACGCGGTGGCTCGCGGATGTTTGCCCAACTTGGGTCATCAGTCTCGCTTGAAAATCTTATTCAGGGAGTGATTGTACAATCTGCAAATGACGCTTCGGTCGCCCTGGCGGAAGGCATGAGTGGTACTGAAGCAGAGTTTGCCCGGGCCATGGTTAAAAGAGCCCGCGAACTGGGGTTGGAAAAATCAACCTTTGTCAATGCCACCGGCTGGCCCGATCCCAAGCAATTGATGACAGCAAAGGAACTCGCTCTTCTTGCCCGCCATATTATCTATAAGCTTTCCGATTTTTATCACTTTTACAGCCAGTCCGAGTTTACCTGGAATAAGATAACCCAGAAAAACCGAAATCCGCTTCTTGGCGGTGACAACGGTGTGGATGGTCTGAAAACCGGTTTTACTAGCGATGCCGGGTATGGGCTCGTCGCATCAGCGGTTCGTAAAGGACGGCGGATAATTATTGTTGTAAACGGGTTGAATTCAAAACAGGAACGCAAAGTCGAATCACGTAAATTGCTGGATTGGGGCTTTAGAGCTTTCAGATACCAGACCTTATTTAATGAGGGCGATCCGGTAGGAAACGCAAGAGTTTGGGGCGGTGATAGTTTTTTTGTTGATTTGGTCGCGCGTCACCCCATCAGCATTTTGAGCAGTAAAAAAATCAAACAGAAAGTATCTGCAGAAATTATCTATCGCGGCCCCTTGGTGGCTCCGGTGCGCGAAGGCCAGCAGGTAGCACTTTTGCGTATTTCTACCGAAGGCAAGGTTTCCCAGGAAATTGCCTTGTTTGCCGATCGCAGTGTGCAACGCGGGTCGTTTTTAAAACGGGCAATTGGCGCTGGCATGTATTTTTTGAAATTGCCGTGATCAGCGGACTTATTGGATCATGAGCATGGGCACATTCATTACACTTGAAGGCGGTGAGGGCACGGGGAAATCCACCCAATCGGCCTTGTTGTCGAAAAACCTCAGTGCCAGAGGAAAAACTGTTTTGCAAACGCGCGAACCGGGCGGCACCAAAAATGCCGAGGAAATTCGTAATCTGCTGGTCAGTGGAAATCCCGACAGTTGGTCGCCTGTCGCCGAAGCGCTTTTGATGTCGGCGGCACGCGACGATCATCTGCGTCAGAGCATCGTTCCCGCGCTTGAAAATGATCAATTTGTTGTCTGCGACAGGTTTGCTGATTCAACCCTGGCCTATCAGGGGATAGCCGGGGGCGTTTCGCCCGAACTAATACAAGCTCTCGAGACCTACGTGGTTCGGGAACATATACCGGATCTAACATTGATTTTTGATATCGACCCTGAGGTAGGTCTTGATCGCGCCAAAGCGCGCGGGCAAAATCTGGAGGATCGTTTTGAGCGCAAGGGTTTGACCTTCCATCACAAACTCAGACAGGCTTTCCTGGAAATAGGTCGCAAAAATCCACAGCGCTGCGTGATTCTGGATGCCTCACAACCTATAAAAGACATTGAAGCCGGGGTATGGCAAATTGTCTCGGAAAGATTCTTATAAGAAAAAACTCCCGCTGCGGCACATTTTTACAGCCTATAAGCCGATGGCTGCGAAAGTAAAATGCGAAAGTTCGGATAATTGAGTGAAATAGAAGAACCAGACCGGTTGCAGGATTTTTCCCATCCGCGGGAAACTGCAAATCTATTGGGCCATGAAAAGCAAATAACTACACTACATTCTGCACTGACCTCAAATCGGTTTCCACACGCCTGGATTTTTTCCGGCCCAGCCGGTATCGGTAAGGCTACCTTGGCTTACCGGCTGGCCCACTTCATTTTCAAGCATCCGAATTTCAAACATCCCTTTATGGCAGCTTCGGTTGAGGAGGCTGACCGCAAAACGCTGGCGGTATCTCCCAAAGACGGGATTTTTCAACGTATCGCTGCACAATCTC
>JAJFHR010000313.1 GCA_021775515.1 Hyphomicrobiales bacterium
ACTGATCCGCCAAACGCTTTGTCGGCTGAAACTCCAGAATCTCTCCCACTATCTCCTCCCGCACCGCGTGCTGTAAGTCCTCATCTCGAGGGTGAGAAACGCGGTGACCATCCACTACATTTCGGGCAATTCAAGCCCAAAGAGAGTTAATAAACGTATAACACCGGTTTCAAATCGGGATTGTTGTCCAAAAACAGCCTATTAGTGCCAAAATTGTGATTACCGTCAAATCTGTTTTTACGATTTATCCAGACTTGTGTGATTATCTGGCCAAGAGTGTAATTCGATAATCTGGACCGGGGAAAAGATGGCGCAAGGCGGAGGCAGGTTAGAGAGGTTGATGAGCCTTGATACGGGGTCTGGGAGCGAGCAACGCCGTAAACTACTGAGCGAAATTACCGACATTTTTCTGCACGGCACCGAAAGCCACAGCGACACTGAAAACCAGTATTTCGGCGATATAATGGAAAAGGTTGCTTATGACCTTGAAGAACAGGTCAGAATTGATCTGGCTCAGCGTCTCGCCGATGAAGATGCCGCTCCGCCTGACCTCATCAGGCGTCTGGCCAAGGATGAAATAGACGTAGCAACGCCCATTATCGAGAACAGTTCCATCCTAAATGATGAAGACTTGGTGGAAATCGCGCAAACTAAATCGCAAGATCATCTCATGGCCATGACCCGGCGTAATGATATCAGTGAAACTGTCAGCGATGCGTTGGTTAGTCACGGCAGCGACGAGGTTGTCGAAGGTGTTGTCAGAAATTCAGGTGCCAATATTTCCCAGACAACGATGGAACGGGTGGTTGAACGCTCCTATAAAAGTGAACGATTGCAAGCCCCCATTTTAGAAAGGCCCGATCTTCCTTTTGAGATAATGCAGGATATGTTCGATCATGTGTCCCTTGAATTGCGGCAAAAGATCCTCAAGCAAACAAAAGAAGTGGCACCAGAACACCTCGACAAAATGCTTGCTGAAGCTCGTGCGAAGTTCGACCGCAAAGGCAAGGTTCGCGGCAAAATTTTGAGCAAGCCCGAATTGTATGTTCAAAATCTCGAAGACAAAGGTGAGTTGTCTGAAGGAACCCTTATCACTTTGATAAGATCGAACAAAATGCCTGAATTTCTGGTCGCGTTTTCAAGGCTCACTGGCGTTGATGCCGCTACAGCCAATCGCCTGACACAGGACATTTCCGGAGAAGGGTTAGCCATCGCCTGTAAGGCTACTGGTTTTGATCGATCCGTATTTTCTTCGATCCTTATGGCCCTGGCGCACGGGTCGAAGCGGTCTATCAGTGACACTTACAAAATTATAAACCTATATGATCGAATTGAGCTGGACACAGCCCATCGTACGATGCGGTTTTGGCGAGTATGTAAGGAGGCTGCTGGAAAAAGCCCAACAGCTATCGCGTCTGAAAACCTTCACAAAACCGCTGGTTCTTCGGTAGCGGAAAGCGCTTGATCCTGTCGTGAAAAACGCCTCTTGTTAACTGCCATCTTACTTTCTCAGTCATAATCTCCGATCTGCCTGTTGTCCAATAGGACGCGACCGGATTTATCTTCAATCTCGATAGCCCAAAAATCCGGATCAAATCTCCTCTGCCGATCCAGATAATCGTCCACTTCAAACTCCGAAAGAGGTTGGGCGCCAAGAGGCCGAACCCATTTTCGTTCGCCGTTTTCATCATGCGCACCACCGGGCGCTGGACCATATACCAACGCGGTGCCATCAAGGTAATTCGATTTGATAAATACAGTACCCGCCTCCTCGTTTCCTTTCTGCAATATTACGGCCGGCAAACCCGCTTCGTTGCAGCGGCGCAAATGAGCCTGTACCCAAATTTTGCTCTTCAAACGAAACATTTATGGTTCCAGTAGAAGGACTGTATGTTCACCCGCCTGGGCTTGAAACCCTATAACATTTTCGAACCCTTGATTAATTTTCAAAAGATCCAAAGATGCTTCAGGTAAGTTTCAGGCTAGCAAAACTTGCCCCGCGTGACAAAGCGTCAATGAGAGGTCGGGAAAGATCACCCGTGACAGGCAAATGCCGGTCACCTTCAAATTTTCTAATCGCCTCACGTGTTTTAGCTCCGATAACGCCATCGACAGGCCCTGGAGAATAACCCAATTGTTCAAGTCTCATTTGAACAAATCTCACCTTCTTGTCACCAAGAAGTTCGGCTTTGGCAATCTTTCGGGACGTCTGGTTTTTCTCTACTGACCTGAGCAACTGACCGATAGCATCACCCTTCGGTTTGGTGGTGTTGGTTGCTACCGCCTTGGTTCCGGCCGATTTTCTTCGTAGTTTTTGGCTGCTTGAAACCGGTGGTGGCGATTTAGTTATCTTCTGGTAGCTAGCACCTTTTCCCAAAGGTGCGGGGTGGTTGCCATCTTGGCCAACCACGGCGTTTAAAACAATTAAGGTTGCTACCGCCATGATTGCCGGTAGCGCTAAATTCCGCCTCTCGATACTCATACTTACCTCCTGCTCACGTTTTTCGCTATTCGATAGCCCGTTCCTGATTCCTTACAAGAATTAAGGCTCGTAACTTAAACTACTTTCTTAGTTGAACCCTGCAGGGCACAGCTCACTGTTTCAAGCGTTTGGGAGACCGGTTGGTCTGGGTCCCGCTCTAATTCCGCCGGGGGATTTACTTCTCCGCTGCTGTAGTGCCGGGGAAGATTTACGCTCACTCGAGTGCCTCTGGCATCTTCGCTACTGATATGCAAGCTGCCGTGATGAAGTTCGACAAATCCCTTGACTACCGAAAGCCCAAGCCCGGTTCCTTCATAGGCACGGCTGAGACTGTTATCAGCTTGCACGAAAGGCTGGCACAAATTGGATATCAACTCCAGCGGAATGCCAATACCTTCATCTGCAACCACCAGCTTTATTTCTTCATTGCTGGCATCCAAAGAAACCCTGATTTCACCATCTTGATGACTAAACTTCACAGCGTTCGATATCAAATTAAACAAGATCTGGTTTAAAGCCCGCTTGTCTGCCGTAACCTCGCAAGGCCGTTCTCTTAGGTCTTGAAATATTTTGATATTTCGTTGGTCGGCAGTCACCTGCATGATGCGGACAGAGGCGGCAATTAAATCTGCGAAATCGAAAACTTCGGGACTAATATTCATCTTGCCGGCTTCGATCTTTGCCATATCCAACATGTCGTTTACCACCAGAAGAAGGTGTGATCCGCTTTGATGGATGAGCCGGATATAATCTCGTTGGTTGGCTTCTACCCCGGGACTTAATTTCTCGTTACCCAAAATGTCTGAAAACCCGATGATCGCGTTAAGCGGCGTTCGCAGCTCGTGACCAATATTCGCCAAAAATCGCGATTTCGCCCGGCTGGCTTCCTGAGCTAAATCTCTGGATTTGATAATTTCTTCCTGCTGAGCTTTAATCTCGGAGATATCGCGGGTAACGGCAACAATGCGGGCGAGCTTGCTGCCCTCTTCATCTTCGACGCTTATCCCGCCTTCGGACAAGGTCTGGCATCTCATTTCAACCCAGATATAATCATCTTTATCAACCTGCGTCTGAGCATTGGTTGCCGCGGACAGGTTAGATTTAATTCTGAATTCCGCATGGGCCGGTTTGGTGCTGGCTGAAGCATTGGAAAATGTCTCGAGATAAATTCCCCGGTCATCAGGATGAATATGTTTGATAAACCCGCCACCGATAAGGTCGGATGCACCTTTTGATGCAAAACGATTTGATGCGCCAGAAGAAAAAATAACCGCACCGCGGTGATCGTGGTAGGTGATCATATCCGTAGCGTTTTCGGCCAGCAACCGGAAATGGCGTTGGCTGTATTGAATGAGAGCCGCCGCCTTTTCATTCAATACTTGCGTGTTTACGACCAAACCACTGATGTAGGCAACGGCCGAGATGATGGATAAAGCCATCAACATCATATTGTCTTGGTTTCGGGTTCGCGCTGGTGGCAGGAGATCAATGGAACCGGCATAGACCAGAAAAACAACACTTGCGCACGCGAGGACCAATGAGGCAGCTATAACTTTTTTGCTGCCCGAAAAGGCTGATTCAACCGGAACAACAAGTATCCAGGCCACAATAAATGACGTTACGCCACCGGTGAAAACTGCGGTAAAGGTGACGAGCGTTGTGAGGTTGATTGCAGAAAACAGATGGGCTAAAGCCAGTTTACCCGTTCGCGACAAGAATATGGCTATGTACCCGGGAAAAATTAGGCCCAAAAATATCAACATGCCGACAAAATCATTGGTTCCAACCACAATAAGATAGACCGGGAATGCCGCGACTGCCAAAACCGCACTAGCAAGATGTGAGGTGATAAACAAACGGTGTCGAATGCGCTCGATTGCATTGCCGCGCACCGAGGAATGTATCAACAGGCGCAGAGCAAGTTTAAACTTGCGAACTATGTTGTTTAACCCCGCGATCATCCCATCCACGCATCTACTGATTTCAGTTACCCGTTTCTATGATGCCTTAGTGAACTTAAAGAACGTTGAAATCACAGGCTTCGGTGAGCCCCGGTTTGAAAATTTTTCAAATTAAATACCTCTGCGTTTTCAGACAGTTGAGATAACTTGGTATAAAAAGTCTTTCGATTGGCAATTCAGTGCTCAGGAATGAAACACATTCCTCTGCGTGTTAAAATTTTTCTTCTCGAATTTTACCACCCAGATCAATTAAACTTGCTGAATTTTGAAGAATTCCAGATTTCCTGCTGGGTCTAAACAGCAATATTCGGGGAATGTTGGAGCTTGAAAACTCTACTGAGAATGGGAAAAACTATCCTAAATCCCAGGATCAGATACAAGAAATCGCTAAAATTCGCGATTTTTCCATCAAAAAAATTAGATAAAATTTTATTCAAAACTAGATCTGTTTTTACGAAAACTTTATTCAACTTTGTGTATTATTTTAATAAAAATGAGTTTTATTTGTTTAAAATATATTAATTTAAAATAATATAGAAGTTTTATTCAAATATTTTCTTGAATTTTTACTTGGAGTAAATTTATTTTTTGTATGGTCTCTTATCTTCAGATTGAAGAAAGGGCATAAAATGTTTTTAGTACGTAGTGCGTTTTGGCTATCGGTGGTAATCCTGCTGCTGCCGGCTGAAGAAAACGCAACAACAGTTGATCTAAGCAAGGCGAATGAGAAAGTAACCGCCGGCCAGGCATTTGTGGCGGCCAAAACGACGGTCGATGACCTGTCAGGGTTTTGCCTTCGCAATCAAGTCACTTGCCAAACAGGAAAGGCTGCTTTCCAGACTTTCATCAAAAAAGCCCAGTATGGCGCCAATCTTTTGAGCGAATGGGTGAGCGGCATGTCAACGGCGCAGGCCTCGGCGATTGATCCGGAGAAATTTTCCTCCCTTGTTACCCCAAAGGGCAAGGCCACTTCGGCGGCAAACTTGGAGATTGGCGGAGTTATTAAAATTGCGGGAAGCACCCGGAAGTCACAAAACACGCTCACGAAAGAAGACCTGGTCCCGAATTGGGGAGGTCCGGCAATAAAAACAAAAACGTGATCGATAGTTAAGCTATTCGGTGAAATGTCTGACACTCTTGGACAATTCATCAAAAAAAATCACTCGGAGGGCCCCCCGCCCCTCGACTACGGCAGCACCCCTACCTGCCGAAAAGTGCACCACGGAGCGGATTTCCCTGCCCTTTCCGAACTCCGTGGTGCTTTTTTCCTTTTTAAATCTTGCACTCCCAAAAATCTACAAAGACGTCTTTGAAAAGCTACGTCCTTGTTATCGGCGTCTTTTCCCTTTATCTGTATACCTTGCCTTAGTGCCTGAGGTTCAAGCAAACAGATGATGTCGAAATGAATGTGCAAGACCTGCTTGATGATTTTGAGTTTCTGGAGGACTGGGAAGACCGGTACCGCTACGTAATTGAGCTCGGTCGCAAGCTTGCGCCTTTGAAGGAGGAAGATAGAACTCCTGAAAACAAGGTAAGCGGCTGCACCAGCCAGGTGTGGCTGGCCACGGCAGTTTCCCCCTTAGAAAGGGACCAGGAACCTGCCAAGCTCACCTTTTCAGGTGACAGTGATGCCCATATCGTCAAGGGTTTGATTTTCATATTGTTTGTAATTT
>JAJFHR010000314.1 GCA_021775515.1 Hyphomicrobiales bacterium
AAATCGCCGAAGAGCTAAAATTTGCCCGAACACTTTGCGCGCGCAACAAATGGCCGATTATTGATGTCACACGCCGGTCAATAGAAGAAACAGCGGCAGGCATCTTGAACCTTCTTAATAAACGTATTCAGGTCAAACAAACGTGAAACCGATAATCCTGGCGTCTGCAAGCATCATTCGTGCGCAGCTTTTACGAAATGCTGGCGTCGATATAGAAATCATGCCGGCCGATATTGATGAAGCAGAAATCAAGCGTATTCTATCTTCTCAGAACTCTCGAACCCGAGGCGACGATCTTGCAGAACTACTGGCAGATACAAAGGCCCTTATAATAAGTCATAAACAACCAGGCCGGCTGGTTGTTGCCGCTGATCAAACCCTGCAATGTGGCGATATCCTTTTTGATAAAGCGGTTAATCTTGAAGATGCCCGTAAAAAACTACTGGCCCTACGTGGTAATACCCACACTTTGTATAGTGCCATCGCCTGTGCGATTGACGGTGAGATTGTCTGGAGATATGCCGCCGCCGCACATCTCAAAATGAGAGATTTTACACCGGAATTCCTCGGTAAATATATGGCACAAGCAGGTGACGATATATTATCTTCCGTAGGTGGATATAAACTTGAAGCGTTGGGAGCGCAGCTTTTTGAAAAAATTGACGGAGATTATTTTACCGTTTTGGGTTTACCGCTCTTGCCATTGTTGAATTTTTTCCGACAACGCGATTTATTGGACCAATGACAGAGAAAATTCCGCATGCTTATGTAATTGGTTATCCGGTCAAACACTCACGCTCGCCCCAAATTCATAGATATTGGCTGGAATTTTATGGTCTTGCCGGAAGTTATGACCTTGCCGAACTTGAACCCGAACAACTGGGCCCGTTTATAAACTTTTTGAGGCAGGCAGAAAACGCCGGCGCAAACGTCACCATACCCTATAAACAAACGGTCATCTCCCACCTTGATGCTATCGATGAAGATGCTCAAAACGTTGGCGCGGTAAATACAATCTATAAAGAAGCCGGTAAGCTCTTAGGCACCAACACTGATGTCTATGGTTTTTTAACGCATTTATCGCAAAGCGTGCCTGAATGGCACGATGATGTCGAGGAAGTTGTCATTATTGGCGCCGGCGGTGCCGCTCGAGCAGTACTGTTATCGATGAAAAAAGCCAATAAAATAAATGTTCATATCGCTAACAGAACGATTGGTAAAGCGCAAAATTTGGCCAATGAGATTTATGCCCGAGCAAAACCGATAGAACTATCCAAACTGAATACCGTTTTGGGTTCGGCAGATCTTGTCATTAATACAACCTCGTTGGGCATGACAGGCCAGCCGCCGTTGCGGTTTGACGTAGCGGTATTACCCGGCCATACCATTGTTGCTGATATTGTTTATTCCCCTCTTAAAACAAAATTACTTCAACAGGCCGAAGATCGCGGACTGCGCACGGTTGATGGATTAGGCATGTTGCTTCATCAAGCCGTTCGCGGGTTTGAATTATGGTTTGGTGTCCGGCCGCAGGTAACTGGCGAACTTCGCCAAATGGTTGAAAAATCACTGGTGTCTGCTTCATGATCATCATCGGTCTTACAGGCTCAATAGCGATGGGGAAAACCGAAACGTCACGGATGTTTCAGCGCCTGCAAATTCCCACCTATGATGCAGATGATGCGGTGCATCAGCTTTATGCAAAAGGCGGAGAGGCGGTCAAGGCAATAGACAAACTTTGCCCTGACGTTATCGTCAACGGGAAGGTGGATCGTCACAAACTGAGCCAAAAAATTATCCGGGATCCAAAACTAATCCCGTTAATCGAAAATATAGTTCATCCGCTCGTGCGCAAAAAACAAACTGAGTTTGTTGAAACATCGAAACGAAATGGCGCCCGTCTGATTGTTCTCGATATTCCGTTGTTGTTTGAAACAGGTGGAGAAAACAGGGTCGACAAGGTTGTTGTGGTCTCAGCATCTGAGGATGTGCAAAAAAAGCGGGCCCTTGAAAGGCCGGGGATGACACCAGAGAAACTCGATCTTATCTTATCCAAACAAGTTCCCGACAAAGAAAAGCGGGAAAAAGCTGATTATATTGTTGAAACCGATAAAGGTCTAGAACATGCTTTTCGCCAGGTTCAAGAGATTGTTGCCGATCTTTCCCGCCGCGATAATTGAGTAAAGAAACTTAACCCTGATGCGCGAAATAGTACTGGATACCGAGACCACCGGCCTAAACCCGGCCAAAGGTGACCGTGTTGTTGAGATTGGCTGTGTTGAACTTCATCATCATATGCCTACCGGCAAGACGTATCATGTCTACTTAAACCCTGAGCGGGATATGCCGGAAGAGGCGTTTAACATCCACGGACTGTCATCGGAATTTCTTGCTGATAAACCGTTTTTTCGAGACATCGCTGAAGAGTTTCTCGAGTTTATTTCAGAGGCAACGCTGATTATTCACAATGCACCATTTGATCTTAGTTTTTTGAACTGGGAACTTAGGGCCATAGAACGCCCGGTGATAAGCAATGCTCAAGTGGTTGACAGCCTTGTCATGGCCCGCAAGAAATTTGCCGGTGCCTCAAGCAGCCTAGATGCCTTGTGCAAACGCTTTAATGTAGACAATTCAAACCGGACAAAACACGGGGCTTTACTTGACTCAGAACTCTTGGCCGAGGTCTATTTGGAACTTGTCGGGGGAGCGCAACCTCATCTGACATTGATCTCCAATCAAGCGCCCGAGCAGGATATGACTGGGCACAGCCGGGATTATGGTCTCCGGCCCAAGCCCTTGCAATCCCGGCTTAGCCGAGCGGAAATCGACGCTCACAATACTTTTCTTTGTGAACTCGGCGATAGTGTGATCTGGAAAAAGACGCCTTAGTCTTTTTTGCATCAATGCCTGAAAATTGCCCTAGGCAGTTCCCGAACCCACTTCACCTTCCGCCATCTTCTGCTGATAAAGACCGGCAAAATCGATCGGATCAATTAACAGCGGTGGAAAACCGCCATCGCGGGTTGCCGAGGCAAGGATTTGCCGGGCAAATGGAAACAACAATCTTGGGCACTCGATCAATATCAGCGGCTGAAGATTTTCTTCCGGAAAATTCTCGACCTGAAAGACCCCTGCATAAAGCAGTTCAGCAGCAAATACGGTCTGATCGCCGTTTAGGGCTTTTGCCTGCAGGGCGAGTTCCACTTCATAAGTATCTTCGGCCAGCACATTGGCATTTACATTGACCGAAATATCTATGTTCGGGCCTTCGCCTTCGGGATTAAGACTGGCGGGAGCGTTGGGATTTTCAAACGAATGATCTTTAAGATACTGACCCAATATTCGAAAACTGGCGCCATTTTCTTCAACAGCTGCGCCATTTTCTGTTTGCTCTGAAGCACCCGTTGTTGCTTCGTTTTGTTCTTCCGCCATCAATAACTCCTTCAAGATTGGCTTGATGTGAGAGGCTTACACGCTATTTCTTTGCCCGACAACTCTAAAGAAATCATTGCCGCCAGGGAGAATTTGATGCTGAACCGTTTTTCGGCGGATTTTTATTGTCCGGCGGAGGGTCTTGATCGTCATCAGCTATCGAAAATTCGCCTTCTATAATTGGCGATTTAGAGGAGCTGGAAGATGGTTTAAATCCGGTGGAACCGCGAATATGTACATTTTTGCTTTTCTTTAATTTTGCCAATGCCCATTGAGCTATCATCAGTCTTAATGGCGGAATAAACAGCAGAAATCCAATTAGGTCGGTAATAAAACCCGGAGTAAGCAAAAGCAAACCGGCAACGAGTAAAAACAGTCCGTGAATAACAGAATCAAGCGGCAGCTCCCCGCTGTCCAATGATCGTTGAGCTGTTTTGAGTGTTGCCATGCCTTGATATCGCAGCAACCCGGTTCCCAGGAATGCCGTCAGGACTATAATTCCCAAAGTAGGCCACAGACCAATGATGTCTCCAACGCGTATAAATGTTGCAATTTCAGCAATTGGTACGACTATAAAGGCAACGAATAACAAATATTTCAACTCAAACTCCCGGATTGCCCCTGGTAGATGGGGAATTAAGTACCAACATGAGTGTTAGATGTGTAAAATGCAATAATTGGACAGTGAGGAAGAGTGAAGCACGGTAATTTTTATCCGGGTTTAAATTGCTCATTGAACATTTTCCCGCTAATAGATTTAAAGTTCCGGGCGAAAAACATTTGGCAGCCGGGCCAAATCAAAAAAGACCGCCAAAACCGAACCAGACAGGTAGCTGTTTTAATGAATGAAGCATTCGACATTTATAATATTTTTTTCCTCGTATTGGCGGGTGTCATTTTCTGGCGGTTGCGTAGCGTGTTAGGCAAGCGAACGGGAAATGAACGCAAACCGTATGATCCCTACGCCCAGGTTGAAAACAATAAAAAACCGGCGGCCCGCAATGATAATGATGACAATGTGATCAGCCTGCCAAATAGCAACAAAAAAGCAGGCGCTCAACCAGATAGCGAT
>JAJFHR010000315.1 GCA_021775515.1 Hyphomicrobiales bacterium
GCTGTTGCAAGCTTGCCGTCGTGAAATTCGATCTCGAGTGAACTTTGTGCGCTGGCAATATTAACTGACCTGACCATGGTTCCGTCATCGCCTCTCACCAGAGCAAAACCCCGCTTCAGCACGGACTGATAACTCAACGAATTCAAAACTTTAATTTCCGTTTCAAACTTAGATTTTAATTTTTCCAGATAGGCATTAATCGACCTGGCCGCCCGTTGGTTCAAGAGAATGATACGTTCGCGGTTATGTTCGATGTTGGCTTCAAGCGGCCGTGGTGACAACCGCGTCGCCACTTGGGCCAAACGCGTGGAAAAAACCTGATTACCCGCCATAAGCGCGCGTGGCAACAGCGATACAGCAACATCAAATCGCTGCCGGGCCAGGCCTAAAAGATCACTCAGTTTCGGCAGACCGCGCGAGGAAGCGCGCAGTGATTGTTTGCACTCTTCCACAACCCGCCATAAAGCCCGCGTTTTTCGCACCTTCAGATCCTCGACAAAGGCCACAAGATCTGCCCGCACCGGCACCGCGCGTTCGGCCGCCGCCGTTGGCGTCGGGGCGCGTTCATCGGCGGCATAATCCAAAAGTGTCCAGTCGGTTTCATGGCCGACAGCGGAAATCAGAGGAATGTTGCTTTCAGCCGCAGCTCTCACCACCACTTCCTCGTTAAACCCCCACAGGTCTTCCAGGCTGCCGCCACCGCGGGCAACTATAATGAGATCCGGGCGGGCGATTTTTCCTTTGCCATCAGTTAAGTTAAAACCCTTTATCCCTTGAGCCACTTCAGCTGCTGAGGTTTCACCCTGCACCCGCACCGGCCAGACCAGAACTTGAAGGGGAAACCTATCATTCAAGCGGTGAAGAATATCACGAATAACCGCTCCTGAAGGCGAAGTTACAACCCCGATAACTGAGGG
Source organism: Hyphomicrobiales bacterium (assembly GCA_021775515.1). Classification (GTDB taxonomy): domain Bacteria; phylum Pseudomonadota; class Alphaproteobacteria; order Rhizobiales; family JAJFHR01; genus JAJFHR01. Next base: position 918 of record JAJFHR010000315.1, read on the forward strand.
CAGATAAGGAATTTCTTTTTTTCGGTCCGCATCAAACAGACCTTCTGCGGCGAGTTTTTTTCGACGTTCTTCCAGCAGCGCCATAAGAGCGCCGGCCCCAGCGGGCTCAAGGCTCTCAATGACAATCTGATATTTCGACTGACCGGGATAGGTTGTCAATTTTCCGGTTACAATGACCTCGAGGCCCTGCTCGGGTTGAATTTTCAGACGCTGAGCCACCCCTTTCCAGATTATGGCACCCAGGACGGCTTTATCATCCTTGAGATCAAGGTATATATGGCCCGAGCCCGGACGGCTTACCCGGCCAAGTTCGCCCCGCACCCGGACATGGCCGAAGGCATCCTCAACTGTACGTTTGAGCGCAAAAGACAATTCACTTACTGTAAATTCAGGCTGATTGCCGGGTTCTGTATTATGTTGCTCAAAGCTGTCCACCGGCAAATCCTATTTCGCTATTGCACTGAAGGCCGATTGCAATAATACAAGGAGACGTCGTAGTTTGGCGACGAAAAATATTCGAGGAGGGCAAGCGCGAATATATGAATGTTTTAATTATCGGCTCCGGGGGGCGAGAACACTCGCTGTCGTGGGCAATCGCCAAGAGTCCTCTTCTTTCCAAACTTTATTGCGCGCCTGGCAATGGAGGCATGTCACAGATCGCTGAATGTGTGGCGCTGGATGTTGATAATCATCAAGCGGTAATTGAGTTCGCCCGCACAAACGCCATCGGCTTTGTTATCATCGGCCCGGAGGCGCCGTTGGTAAATGGTCTGGCTGATGCCCTCAAAGATTCTGGAATAAAAGCCTTCGGGCCAAGTGCCAAGGCAGCGCAGCTAGAAGGCTCGAAGGGATTTACCAAGGATTTGTGTTCGGCTCACAACATACCAACCGCTGCCTATGGACGCTTCACTGAAGCTGGCGCGGCCAAAACATTCCTGCGCGATCAGAAAATTCCCATTGTGATTAAGGCCGACGGTCTGGCCGCTGGCAAAGGTGTGATTATTGCCGAAAATTTACAGCAAGCAGAGATGGCCATAGATGATATTCTCTCCGGCCAGTTTGGCGCCGCAGGTTCCGAGTTGATCATTGAAGAGTTTTTATTTGGCGAAGAAGCAAGTTTTTTTGCGCTGGTTGATGGCGATCATGCCGTTGTTATGGCGACGGCCCAGGATCATAAGCGGGTTGGTGATGGCGATGTTGGCCTGAATACCGGTGGCATGGGCGCCTATTCTCCTGCACCGGTGATGGTCCGTGAATTGTGTGACCAGACAATGGAAAAAATAATCAACCCAACGGTACGCGCGCTTAAGGAAGCAGGCACACCTTTTCATGGCGTTCTTTACGCCGGGTTGATGATTACTGATGAGGGGCCAAAACTGATCGAATATAACGTACGGTTTGGAGATCCCGAATGTCAGGTTTTAATGATGCGGTTGACGTCCGATTTATTGCCCGCGCTGCTTGCCACAGCTGATGGTAATTTGCCCAAAATCGACCTGGAGTGGAGCAATGAAGCTGCTCTATGCGTTGTCATGGCGGCAAAGGGGTATCCGGGTCCCTATGAAAAGGGCAGCCCGATTAAAAACCTTGATCAGTCGGCCGAGGATCCTAAGGTAACGATTTTTCATGCCGGAACAGAAAAAAAAGATGGGGTTCTCGTTGCCAATGGCGGCCGCGTCCTTAACGTTACGGCAAAAGGTGCATCGGTGAAAGAGGCACAGTTGCGGGCCTATGAGGCAGTTGACAAAATCGACTGGCCACAAGGATTTTGCCGACGTGATATCGGCTGGCGAGCGGTTGTGCGCGAGAGGAGTTGAGGATAATGACGGCACATCTTTTCCCCGATTTTGACGAACATATTGTTCAGACCCAAAATGCTGAAATATTTGTGCGCAAAGGCGGCGCTGGCCCGGCTCTGATTTTACTTCACGGGTTCCCGCAAACCCATGTCTGCTGGCACAAAATCGTTCCCGCCTTGAAAGATCATTTCACTTTAATTCTTCCCGACCTTCGCGGCTATGGCCGCAGTTCCTGCCCACCAACCGATGACGGGCACTCACCTTATTCCAAGCGGGCGATGGCGCGGGATATCGTCGATGTTGCGGATTATTTCGATAGTCCTGAATTTTTCCTGACCGGTCACGATCGCGGCGGCCGTGTTGCCTACCGGCTCGCTCTTGATCATCCGGCGCGCGTTAAACGATTAGCTGTTCTGGATATCGTGCCAACACACACAATGTGGCATGAATTTACCACTGACCTTGCGATGGCTACTTACCATTGGTTATTTCTTGCTCAACCTTTTCCTTTTCCGGAAAATATGATCGAAAGTTCGGGCAGCGCATTTATTGATCATACGATCGCGAGCTGGACCAGGAACAAAGACCTCTCTGACTTTCATCCCGACGCTCTTGCAGATTACCGTGGTTATTTGTCCCGTCCTGACTACATACATGCCAATTGTGAGGATTATCGCGCTGGTCAAACTTGTGACCTCGCCATAGATGAAAAAGATTTTGATGCGAGCCGCAAAATTTTATGCCCCCTGTTGGCATTATGGGGCGATGACGGCCTGGCGGAAAAGAGCAATTCCACCTTAGAAGTCTGGAAAATGTGGGCGAAGAATGTCCGTGGCCACGAGCTCGACTGTGGCCATTTTTTGGCGGAAGAAAAACCTGACAAAACCGCACAGGCCTTGCTCGATTTTTTCAGGGAGTGAGCCAATTTCGGAGAACCAGCGGAATAGAGCAGAATAGAATGAAAAAAATTGATCGGCAGTCTGAATTTTCCGGCACGAAAAATGTGTCTGAACAGCTTAGCGTCGATGTCAAAATACTAAATGAATATCTTGCCGCCCGTATTGAGGGGTTTTCCGGAATTTTGGAGTTGTCTCAATTTAAAGGCGGGCAATCCAACCCGACGTATCTTATAACGACAAAATCCGATCGCTATGTTGTGCGCAGAAAACCTCCGGGAAAGCTTTTAGCCTCGGCCCATGCGGTTGACAGGGAATTCCGCGTCATCTCTGCTCTGTACAAGCAGAATTTCCCGGTTCCCAGACCATACCTTTTTTGTGCCGATGAAACCATCGTCGGGACTGCGTTTTATGTAATGGCATTCGCCGATGGCCCAGTGATGTGGGAGCCGCACATGCCGCAGGCAAGCCGGGAGCAACGCACAGCTATTTACCAGGATATGAATGCGACCATTGCCAGGCTTCATTCGATAAATATCGCGGATGCGGGTCTTAGTGACTTTGGTAGGCCCGAAAATTATGTTGCGCGGCAAATTAAAAGATGGTCCTCGCAGTACACCGCCTCCACCTCTCGTGTCAGCACTGAAATGGACAAGTTGATGGCATGGCTGCCCGACGCCTGTCCGGCGGATGACAGACCAGCTCTGGTTCATGGAGATTTCCGGCTGGATAACCTTATTTTGTCTCCTGATAAAACCCGCATTGCCGCCGTGCTTGATTGGGAATTATCAACTCTTGGAGACCCTTTGGCAGATTTTACCTATCATCTCATGCAATGGCAGATGCCAAAATCAAAAAGTGGTGCTGGCACCGGGAGCCTGCTGGGCCATGACCTGAAAAACCTTGGAATTCCTGATCTTGATACCTATGTACGTCAGTATTGTGAACGTACGAACCGTAGCGGAATTGAAAACCTCAACTTTTATTTTGCCTATAATTTTTTCCGCCTTGCAGCGATTTTGCAGGGTATCGTGGGCCGGGTTCGTGACGGCACAGCCACCAATCCGCGCGCTGCTGCCATGGAAAGTCAGGTGCAGCCGCTGGCAGAAACGGCCTGGCGTTATGCGCTATTGGCCGGGGCGCGATGATGATCAGTATTGAAATGGATATTAAATGAGAAAAATAGGGCTTGTTCTGGGCGGCGGCGGTGCTCGGGGACTTGCGCATATTCCCGTGCTCGAAGCCTTTGATGATCTTGGTATCAAGCCCTTCGCTGTTGCCGGGACCAGCATTGGCGCGCTTATGGGCGGGGCCTATTCGGCCGGATTATCCGGAGAGGAGATCAGGGAACATACCTTAAGCCTACTGGCCAAACGCCGCGACCTCTGGAAAAAAGTAGTCTCGGCAAAATGGTCCGAGTTATTCTCGCTGATTGATATCAACCCTTCCCGGCCAGCGCTGATCGATGGTGACGGGCTGGTCGAGTTTGTTTTTCCACCTACAAACAAAACAACATTCGAAGAATTAACAATCCCTTTTTGTGCGGTCGCAACAGATTTTTATGCCGGTACATTTACCGTTCTCAAAACCGGCGATATCCGCAAGGCCATTGCTGCCAGCATCGCCTTGCCGGGGCTCTTAACTCCGCAGAAAATAGATAATCGCCTGTTGATTGATGGCGGCATTACAAATCCGCTTCCCCTTGATGTTCTGGCTGGCAATGATATCGACATTGTTGCTGTAGATGTAACCGGTGGTCCTGAACCTGAGGGCAAAGAAAAGCCAAAATCAACCGAACTCATTTTTGGCAGTTCGCAACTCATGCAACAGCAGATTACCAAACAGAAACTTAATCAGTTTCCCGCCGCAATTCTGCTTCAACCGGATATCGACCGCTTTCGCGTTCTCGATTTTTTCAAGGCAAAGGCAATTCTGGCGGCCTCGGAGCCCATGCGCGAAGAAACCAAAGTTGCCCTCGACAGATTGCTTACCGACGCTTCTTGAAAAACGCCTTGAGCAGGTTTGAGGCTTCGCTTTCGTAAATACCGCCATAAACTTCGGGCGTATGATGGCAACTTGATTGATGATAAAAACGAACACCATTGTCAACGCCACCGAACTTAACGTCTTCGGCAGCATAATAGACCCGCCTGATCCGACTATAGGAAATGGCAGCCGCACACATGGTGCAGGGCTCAAGGGTGGTGTAGAGGTCACAGTTTAACAGACGTTCGTTTTTTAATATCTCACCGGCTGCCCGAATGGCCAGTATCTCGGCATGCGCCGTGGTATCCTTCAGTTCAACAATGCGGTTGCCTGCAGTGGCGATAATTTTATTATCTTTGACGATGACAGCTCCAACCGGGATCTCACCGCGCCTTTCAGACGCGATAGCTTGTTCCAGTGCGCGTTGCATAAAATCGTTCGGCATCAACTATAACTCTTCGATCATACATTTATATCTCTATGCCATTTGCTTAAATGATAGGCACAAGGTCAAGGCTTTGATATGAAGAGCCATGAATAAACTGCCTGAACCTTCAAAAGATAAACCGGTTAAAAAAGGCGAACGCATTGCCAAGGTCATCGCGCGCGCCGGTGTCTGCTCGCGCCGCGACGCTGAACGGCTGATCGGCGAGGGCAAAGTCAGTGTCAACGGCAAGCAAGTTACAACGCCGGCCTTTTTTGTTGCGGAAACCGACAAAATCCTGGTGAACCGCAAACCGTTGCCGCAAAAATCGGAAACGCGTCTGTGGTGTTACCATAAACCGCGAGGACTTTTGACCAGCCACCATGATCCTCAGGGAAGAAAGACGGTATTCGATGCCCTCCCCGCGGCACTGCCGCGGCTGGTTTCCGTTGGCCGTCTGGATTTAAATTCGGAAGGATTGCTGCTGCTTACCAACGATGGTGAATTGTCCCGCCGCCTCGAGTTGCCCGCCACCGGCTGGTCGCGGCGCTATCGGGTCCGGGCCCATGGCACAATAGAACAGCCTGACCTTGATAAACTGGCAAAAGGCATTGAAGTGGACGGTGTCAAATACGGCAGTATTGAAGCTAAAATTGACCGCGTGCAAGGCCACAATGTCTGGATGACCGTGTCCTTGCGCGAAGGTAAAAACCGCGAAATACGTAAGGTTCTTGAGCATCTTGGCCTCAAAGTCAACCGCCTGATCCGCATCTCGTACGGCCCCTTTCAATTGGCTCAGCTAAAACCGGGCGACGTTAAAGAGGTCTCGCAGCGAATTTTACGCGACCAGCTCGGTTTGCCTCAAGCTGACGCGAAAAAAAACCCGCCGCGAAAAACCAAGCGAGGATCGAATGCGCATCGTCGCCGGAAAGTTTAAAGGGCGAAACCTCAAATCCCCAAAAGGATCAGACACGCGGCCAACATCTCAACGCGCCCGGGAAGCCCTTTTTAATGTACTGCAGCACGGCGAGTGTAAAATTGACCTTGCCGGTGCCCGGGTGCTCGATCTTTTTGCCGGATCGGGCGCTCTTGGTCTTGAAGCGTTAAGCCGTGGCGCGGCTTATTGTATTTTTGTTGACGAGGCTTTGCCCGCGCGCGCGGTTATGCGCGAGAATATTGACGCTTTAGGACTGGGTGGGCAAACCCGTATCTTTAGACGCGATGCCGCGCGTCTTAGTCCGGCTGGCAATCTCGGCGCCTTTGATATCGTATTTGCCGACCCGCCTTATGATAAGGGCCTGGGCCTTGCTGCCCTCGACCGCGTCATTGCCGGTGGGTGGCTGAAACCAAGCGGCGTATTTATCCTCGAAGAAAGAAAATCAACAATTATCGAGTTGCCGGAAACAGTCGAATTGGCGGATCACCGGATCCATGGAGAA
>JAJFHR010000316.1 GCA_021775515.1 Hyphomicrobiales bacterium
AGGGGAGAGTTATTCAACCATCAAAGGGTTTTTCAGGCAATTTGAGTTGATATATGTCGTTGCTGATGAGCGTGATGTGATTGGATTACGCACCAATTATCGACAGGACCCGCCCGAACAGGTTTACCGTTATCGGATAAACGCGCCGGAAGAAAACGGCAAACGTTTTTTTCTGGAATACATTAATAAAATTAATGCATTATATGAAAAACCCGCTTTTTATAATACACTGCTTGCAAACTGTACCAGTTTGATTTGGTTGCATAGCAGGGTAAACCCGGGACATCTGCCTTTTTCCTGGAAAATTTTATTAAGCGGTTACTTGCCTGAGTATCTTTATGAGTCCGGACGGTTTGATCAGCAATTGTCGTTTGCCGAGCTTAAGGAGCGCGTTCATGTTAATCCACTAGTTAAGGAGCGTGAAGTTTCCTCGTCATTTTCCAGTCTTATTCGCCCGCAGTCAGCGCAACAGGAATAATATACGCAACGTCGCTATAAACTATAAATTGTGATCCTCGGATAGCCGTTTACTATCTCATACACTCGGCTTTATAATGCTCGTATGCTGCATTGTGGCTTATTGGGCTGTCATCCATTTCCTTCTGCAGATTTTCGCAATATTCGTGAAGTTTGTCTGCTTCAGATTTGAGATTAGAATATTCTTGCGTCTCCGGCTTTTTAAATACAACCGAATCTGGATGTTGAGCGTGGTACTCTTCGGCTGATACAGGGAGTAAATATAGCGTAATGAAGAGAAACGCAACGAGCGTCAGGTGAGTATTTTTTACCATAAGTAAATGTAAACCTTACTAAAAAATATTTAGTTTCGCAACATTGTAAAAATTTGGCGCTTAAGCCTCTTGGGAGAGGGTTAAAAAGCAAAAACTAATAAGCAAATAAAAATATAACACAAACCCTGTCGGACTGTCTATAACACAAACTTTCCGGAAATGATACTAAGAAATAACAGATTAAACTATCCCGTTTATTATTATGATACTATAAATCATCTTCGATTAATTTACCTGGATGTATAGATGTCTCGTTTGATAAACAAACCGATTCACATTTTGGGCGCAGGGGGTATTGGAACCGTTCTAGCCTGGAGCTTGTCACGGGCGGGTTATTCCGTGACCCTGGTGGACGCTGATCATGGCAAGGTGGCGCAGGGTTGGAAGGAAGGCGTAACGGTGGTTGGACTTGGAACGCAACAAATCCCCATGGTGGCTTTTGATGATTGGACGCCGCCGGAAGAAGGCTTTATTCTACTATGTACCAAGACCTATGATAATTCAACGGTACTCGCTCGTCTGCCTGACGGCGCTTTCCTGGTGCCGGTTCAAAACGGCTTTGATCCGGAACTGGAGCGACGCGATCATGTATGTGAGGGCATTGCCTCTTTTGTATCAGAATGTCTACGCGACCGTCCCGTAACACGAATTACCCGGCCGGGTTGCTTGCATATTGGGGGACGCAGAGCTATCACAGATTACGAGCGGAACCAACTGGCGTCACTGGCTTTAGCGCTGGGAGAAGCGAAGTTATTTCCCGTCGAATTTGTGGACGATGTCCGGCCCTACAAAGCAACCAAGCTTATGTACAATGCGGCTATTTCACCGCTTGCTGCTGCGGCAGGCGTGGATAATGGGGAGTTGTTGACAGACCAGCTGGCCAAGAAGCTTTTTTTTGGTATGCTGCTCGAGAATTACGCAATTCTTCAATACGCCAAAATTCCACTTGCCCGCATTGGGCCGTTTCATCCCGATACGGTCGCTTTGATTCTTCGTATTCCTGCATTACCTGCATGTATGGCACTATTTTTTCGTCCATCGCTACGCGGCACCTATTGCTCCATGGCCCCTGATATTCCGCTCGGCCACAATCACACTGAAATTGATGCTTATAATGGTCACCTGATCCGACTTGCGGGAGATTTCCCCTGTCCATTGAATCACGCTGCGTTTAATCTCGTTGAGAAGGTGACCCGAGAAAGCCTGACACCCCAGCGTCAGCACTTGCAGTATTTAGCCGATCAGTTACCGGAAGGCGTTTTGTCTTGATTTTGGTTACGGGTGGCGCTGGTTTCCTGGGCTCTCACCTGGTCGCACAGTTACTTGATACAGGTCAATCGGTTCGTGTTCTGGAACAACCAGGTGCTTGCGTCGACCATCTGCCGCTGGATCGGATAGAGCTGGTCAGTGCCGACATTCGTGACGAACCTGCTGTCCGGGAAGCTGCGCGTGATTGCGAATATGTTTACCATCTCGCCGCTGATCCCAATCTTTGGCGCCGCGACCGTTGGGAATTCGATAGCATCAATCGTCTTGGCACCATCCACGTAATGCGCGCTGCCCTTGATAATGGGGCTAAACGGATACTGTACACGAGTACTGAGAGCATCTTGTCCTCGCAGAATTCCTATGGTGGTGCTGTCGAGACGCGTCGTCTAAAAGAAAGCGACATGTTGGGTCAATATTGCCTTAGCAAGTTTCATGCGGAGCAAGCGGTTTTCCGAATGGTGGAAGAGGGAGCGCCCATTGTAGTAGTCAGCCCTACCTTGCCTGTCGGGCCTGGCGATCGACGACAAACGCCACCAACGCGTATGTCCGTGGCGTTTTGCAAAGGCAAATTGCCTGCCTATCTAAATTGTAGTTTTAACCTTATCGATGCGAGAGATGTAGCAACGGGTATGATCTTGGCGATGCAGAAGGGGAGGGCCGGAATTCGCTATCTACTGGGGGCGGAAAATTTCTTTCTTTCGGATTGGTTGAGAATTCTGGGTAACGAAGCGGAACGGCCTTTGCCGCGTTGGAAGGTCCCTTATTCGTTCGCCTTGTTAGTGGCGTGGTGCAGTGAAGTCTGGGCAGACTATGTCAGCGGTAAAGTGCCATTAGCAACGATAACGGGTGTGCGCCTGACCCGTCGCAGCATGTTTTTCGACCCCTCTGCCAGCCTAAATGAACTTGGGCTTCGCCCACGCCCGATACATGAGTCCGCTCGCGATACAGTCGCGTGGTACCGATCACAGGGTTGGCTCTAGGGGCTATCTGAGAATAGAATGATCTACTTCGGGAAAGCTATTTTGGCCATATTTTCCGATCATTTTCGTTAAATAGAATAACTATTCGCCTCAAATGATCTACCTCAAAATGACTTTCCCTCGCTACGACCACTATTCTCGGACAGCCTCCTGGCTCACTCATAATCTACTTAGGCTGCGATGAAAGCTGTTATCTCTGCCGAAGGTATAAAACAGTTGTTTTTTAAGGATTAATTCTGGTGATCTTCGAACCCTGGAGACCGAGTCCAGCCATGAGCCCTTTCTGATCAAAGATAAAGGCATAAACATCGTCTTGAGCTGTGGTCGTTGTAAGTGTCTTAGCAACACCTTCGTCTACAACGACGATACTCGGGCCTACGCCAATCTCCCATCCAGAACTCTTGTCGAGATAAGCGATTGCCTCATGATTCATAAAGAATAACGCATATCCAAATCCTTGCACGCCAGCTTGCAAGCCATAAGACGCTGCGACTGTATTGTAATAACCGGTCGTTCTGCCATTTTGCCGAAGTGCTCCTTCGCCATATTGAGCACCGACGATGAATCCAGCTTTTAAAACATCGGGAAACATGAGGATGCCTACCGCTTTTTCTCGGAGCTCATTGGCAAGTGGGGTCGTCTCGAACAGTTTGTGCATTGCAGCATCTACTTCCTGATCTATTTCGGCGGCATCCGCTGATGATTGGGTCGAAGTAGCAGCGTTCGTAGTGGACTGGCATGCGACGAGTGTAACAAAAATGGCAGAAATGATGAGTGCTGCTATGAAATTCTTCATATCTTTATCCTAAGTGAAATTTTCAATGCGTTAATAAGAAACTAGTAACCATTGCATTGTATCAACAAGTTACAATAAATAGAAAATAACTTTAGCACTCCATGCGAGCGGGTAAGCTTTAAATTATTGCGCCGTTATTTATTTAATAGAAGGGAATTGCTGCAATGAAAGTTCATCTTAAATATCTGTTTTTTAATGTTATTACTGTGGTTGCGGCGCTGTTGCTTTTGAGCAGCTATGTATATGCGCAGCTCGATCCATTACCCTCATGGAGCGACACTGGGCCCAAGAAAACCATCGTCGAGTTCGTCGAAAAGGTAACCGCAACAGAATCGCCCGACTTCA
>JAJFHR010000317.1 GCA_021775515.1 Hyphomicrobiales bacterium
GGAAGATTTTAACCGGTTTTCCAAATGCGAGTGCATCGGCAATCATTGAAGCGCTGTCCGAGGTCACTATGATTTCATCGGCGGCCGCCAACAAAGCGGCGTAAGGGCTATTTTCGCCATTTTCTATCTTGCGCCATGGCAGAAAGGTAGCAGGTTCGCTAAATTCACTGCGCAACGTCCCGGTGACCGATTTCGACGTGCGCGGACTGGTAATGGCAAAAACGCTGCCGCCCAAATCCTTTGCCCGCTGACACGCCGCTTTGGCCAGGTGTCGTGCTGCACTGTTTGAAAAAGTTTCCGAGCTGCTATTTCCACCTGCAACCACCACAACAAACGGCCGTAATTTGTGATCCAGAACAGACCCGAGAACCTCTTTGGTCTGATCATTGGTGTCGACAGAAACCGGCGTTGGCGGCACCGCGAGCTCTAGCACATGGTCGCTGGCCGATAATCCGTATTGAGGCGTTGTTAAAACCAGGTCGAAATGATCAAGATTGGTCCGCGGGCGGCCAATCTGAACCAGCCGGGTCCGGCCTCCGGATTGCTTTTTGATATAACGGGCAACCGGCACACTTCTTTTACCTACTGCAATTACCAGCCGCGGCCATGGCGATTGGATTTGCTCGCGAGCCTGTAGCGTTAGTGAAGCAAGAGATGCCGTTTTCACAACATTGGGCAACATATGCAGAAAATTATAGGTCAGGTGTTTTTCTACCACCGGCAAATCAAGCTGGGCGCTCACCGCCCGCATTTGAGCATTATCGCCGGTACGGCTGCCAAGCAACAACCATATACAGTCTTTTTGACCTTGCATTATTTACATCCGCGCCTCTTCACCTGCTTGGTTTTATCAGCAACCAGGGCCCTGTCACTAGTTTTTGTCGTCTCTCTGGCATGGTGCTTGAAATTACGCCTCAATTTTCGCCTGTTGCGTTAAAAGTGTTGCATTTTGATATAAAATATACACACTAAAAGTGTGAGAGGTTGTATAGGGGGGTGAACCATGGGTCAAAGCAGACTAATACCCTGTTTGGTGTTGGGATTTTGTTTGACCGGACTAGGAGTTTTTAGCTGGGCTAGTCAGGTCCAAGCCCGTAAGTTTTTATTGCTTTCAGGCGGCGGTTTTGCCAAGCGTTCTTTTAGCCAATATTCCGGTGCAATTGTGCCGTTAACGGCTGATGACAATGCCTTTTCAAACGATGGCCCATTCTTGCGTTTATGGCAAAAATCTTACGCTTTTTCCTATACCACCGATCTATCGCCGCTCGGCCCGGCAGCCGCTCGAATAGATGCACTTGGGGCAAGTTTAACCGGCGAAATCGGGTATCAGAAGAACCTGACAAACGGTCGTCTAGCGGGTTTTGCCGGTCTTACCTACCGCCGCTTTGAGCTATCTCCAAATGATCCCGGCGCCGATCTCAACAAACACCCCACCGGCATCCCTCTTACCATTGACGCAGAATGGTCACCTTTCTCCAGATTCACCGCCACAACCAACCTATTATACACCCTGTTGCATGATGATTATTGGGCACAGCTAAAACTTGGATACAACGTGTTTTCCTCAATTAAGGTAGGTCCAGAAATAGTTCTGCAAGGCGGAGAAAAATATCGCTACATGCGATATGGCGCCTTTATCTCCGGAATTGACCTCGGCAAGGTCTATTTAAGCGCAAATATCGGGCTGCGTGATGACCTAAGGGAGAATGAAAAAAGCTTTTATGGCGACCTCCACGTTTCTTTTTTTTATTAGAATCAGCATCACTAACCTGCCGATGATTTAGGCGCTGCAACAGTTCGCGTTTTTGCTACCTGCCTCCGATTCCATCCACCGCATCTGCGGTTTGCAGGTAGATTTTAGCGGGTGCAGTTCGACAGAAATTTGTCCCGCTCGAATGGATTTTACTTCCGGTTTGAGGCGCTGCATTGCTGCATTTTCAAAACCAAATTCAAATATTAGGGCGCCTTTTGCTAGAGCAGGCAATCGTTTCATACTGATTTCAGCAATCTTCTGAAATGTGCCAGCAGCCATATACGATCCTCTTTTGTTAACTGGACCATCGAGAATCTGTACTACCGTTTCATGCCAACTGTCTTCGTGTCTGCCACAATCAATAGCAGCAACCGCAACACTCTTAAATTCCGTTACATGATAATCAGAGTTAATTGATCTGCCATTCTGCACAAAAACAAGTGGAACCGTCGGATCTGCTGATATGGCCGATAAAAAACCCTCGAGACTTGCACTAATCTGCCACATCGGATAAGCCTTATTTATAATTTCAACTATTCAAGTATTATTGAAATGTTAAACGAAAATCAAGCCGTTAATGCGCTTGGCGCACTAGCACAGGAAACCAGACTTAAAATTGTACGATTTTTGATCCAGCAGGGACCAACAGGGAGCGCTGCCGGCACTATTAGTCGAAACTTGAATGTATCCGCTTCAAGACTATCCTTTCATCTTGCGGCCCTGGAGCATGCTGGCATCCTTACTTCCAAGCGTGTCTCGCGCAATATATTCTACCGCGCCAACTACGACAGGTTGGGCAATTTAATTGCCTATCTGCTGGAAGATTGTTGTGGCAACAATCCAACAATATTGGCCTGTTGCAGCACCAAAGACAAATCTTAAAAATCACATTTGTCCTGCAAGAAACGGGTGGCTGCCTCCGCGTCATCGCTTTATCCGTCTTTCTCGAGAAACGTTCCTGCCGATGCAACTTACGAGAATCAGATTATGAAAATCTTGGAGGGAAAAATAGCAATTGTTACTGGTGCCAGTTCTGGCATCGGTCGTGCTACAGCGATATTGTTCGCAGCCGAAGGCGCAAAAATCGTCTGTTCCGCACGCAGGCAAAAAGAACTTGACGACCTTACCGCCGAAGTAGACCGCGCCGGCGGAACAGCCGTGGCTTATGCCGGTGATATCTTGGACGAAAACGTTTCACGAACCCTGGTAAATTTGGCAACGGAGGAATTCGGCGGCCTCGACATAGCCTTCAACAATGCCGGTATATTGGGCGAAATGGGACCCGTTCCCGATATGTCGTTGTCCAGTTGGCACCAGACGATAAATACCAATCTGACCAGCGCATTTTTGGGGGCAAAATATCAGATACCCGCGATGACCGAAAGTGGTGGCGGGTCGCTGATTTTCAACTCATCCTTTGTCGGTCACACTGCGGGTATGCCCGGCATGGCCGCCTACGCAGCCAGCAAGGCCGGAATAGTCGGTCTGACCCAATCGCTGGCAAGTGAACATGGTAACAACGGCATAAGGGTTAATGCAATTTTACCTGGAGGCACTGATACACCGATGGGACACACAGTGGCGCACTCCGCAGAAATTCAGGAATTTGTTGAAGGCCTCCACGCACTCAAACGCACCGCAGCACCCGAAGAAATTGCCCGGTCAGTGTTATATATTGCTTCAGACGCCGCAAGTTTCATGACCGGGGCCGCCATGCTGGTCGACGGTGGGATATCGATCACGCGAACCTGAAGCCGCCAATCAAAACCGGTCTTAACCGTTGCGGTATATATAACTATAGCCATTGATGGCCGGCACACCGCCGAGGTGAGCATATAAAATTTTGGACCCCGCCGGGAAGAAGTCCTTTGCGACGAGGTCAATCAGCCCCTGCATTGATTTTCCTTCATAAACCGGATCGGTCATCATCCCTTCCTGGCGGGCACAAAGGCGAATGGCCTCATTGGTCTCGTGCGAAGGCACACCATAACAGGGATAGGCATAATTCTCGTCGAGGATCACATCCTCAAGGGTAATCTTCTGGCCAAGGTCCACCAGATCGGCGGTCTTTTGAGCGATAGCCAAGACTTGCGCCCTGGTTTGCTGCGGAGTGCCCGAAGCGTCAATGCCGATGACCCTGCGCGCCCGTCCATCCTTGGCAAAGCCAACCATCATACCGGCGTGAGTAGAACCGGTCACTGTGCAGACGATGATGTAGTCGAATTTAATTCCCATCTCCGCTTCCTGGTCGCGCACTTCTTCGGCAAACCCCACATAACCCAGGCCGCCAAATTTGTGCTCGGAGGCTCCAGCGGGTATGGCGTAAGGTTTACCTCCCTTTGCCGCAACATCTTCCAAAGCCCGTTTCCAACTTTCGCGAATGCCGATGTCAAAACCTTCATCGACCGTTTCAATTTCCGCCCCCATCACTC
>JAJFHR010000318.1 GCA_021775515.1 Hyphomicrobiales bacterium
GACCAGGTATCACAAGCACTGGAAAACTCCAGGAAAGCTCGCGACGACTTTTATGAGCAGACTTTCCAGGCAATCTACGGCTCAACCGGCCTAACCCGGACCACCCGGTCTGAAAGCCAATAAATTTTAAACATGTTGAAAAACCATAAGGAGAAAATATATGCAGTGGGTACAGGAAAACTGGATCTGGATTTTACTGGGCGGCGGAATGATAGCTATGCACCTATTTGGCCACGGGAAACACGGCGGCAACGCAAAAAGTGGGCACAAAGGAGCCAATAACGCGATCAACGCAGATGGCGGCCACACTAGCGGAGGATCTCACACATGCTGCGGCGGCTGTAAGACGGATACACACGCCAAACCCGAAAAACCGCCAATCAAAAGCCTCAACACCGGAGCCGTTGACGTTTCCGGCAAAGTCAATCGCCGTGGAGAAGCCTTGTGATCGAAGAACCGGCAATATTAATCATAAACTGCGGCTCATCGAGCGTAAAATTCGCGATATTTACCGATGAAAGCCCTACGCCGCGCCGCTTGTGGTCCGGTGCGCTGGTGAGAATTGGCCTGCCGCTGGGGCAATTAAAAATAATGAACCAGGACGGCAGCATGTTGAGTGACCAGACCCTGGAAATACCCAATCATGAAATGGCCCTGGACCTGCTCCTCACCCAGATAAAAACCCTTGTACCGGGCGATCTGCTCCATGCCGTTGGACACCGCGTGGTTCATGGCGGCAGTGACTGCGATTGCCCGCTTGCCGTCACGCCGGTGCTGGAAGCCTCGCTGCGCAAGCTGATCCCGCTTGCACCTCAGCACCAGCCCCACAACCTGGCTGGCATTACCGCGGTTCGCCGAAACTTCCCCGGTCTTCTCCAGGTAGCCTCGTTTGACACTGCCTTTCACCATAAACTGCCACGACTGGCCAGATTGACCGGGCTTCCGCTCCGCTTTGAAGAGGAAGGTATCCGCCGTTATGGTTTCCACGGCTTGTCTTATGAATACATAATGAGCGAACTGCACCGCCGGCACGGCCAGTCTGTGTGTAAGGAACGCATCATTGTCGCTCACCTTGGCAATGGCGCCTCAATGGCGGCAATCAAGAACGGTCAAAGCGTCGACACAACCATGGGCTTCAGCGCACTTGGCGGATTGTCTATGGGGACGCGCTCCGGCGATCTCGATCCCGGCATTCTCCTCTACTTGTTGAGCGATCTGGATATGACCCCTGAGCAGGTAAAAAACGTGCTTTACCAGCAATCCGGACTGCTCGGTGTTTCTGGCATCAGCCGCAATATGCGGGTGTTATTGGAGCAATCTGCAACAAAAACAACAGCGGCCGAAGCAATTGAATTTTTCTGCTATCAGGCCCGCAAACACCTCGCCGCGCTTACCGCATCTCTCGGCGGCATCGACAGGTTGGTCTTCACCGGTGGCATTGGTGCAAATGCGCCAAAGGTCCGGGCGCAGATACTCAATAACCTGTCCTACCTCGGATTAGATCTTGACCATGACCGAAATGACAAAAATGAAAAAACCATCTCATCTGACAAAAGCGCGGTTGCCATAGAAGCGTTTGCAACAAATGAGCAACTGATGATTGCCCGCCATGTCATGCAGGTGCTGACAAGCAAGCCGGGCCACACAACCTCAAGCAGTTGTGAGACCGCGGCAATGAGCCAAAGTTAGTTTGAGAAAATTTCTCTACCTCAGTGAGGTCTGCTGGAAATTTACAATTTCAAGGCAAATAGTGAGTTCCTGAAAACTAAGAACAAGTCTGATATCGGGGTCAATTGGCCCTCGGGGCGTTGTACGGCGAAGGTCTCAAATGAGCCTACAACTACCTATTTCTGCAATGCAACGAATGTCCGGTCTATGGACCCTGTTCTGCTCGGACCGGCCGCTTCGGAGATTTCTCTCCGGTTTCAGGACGCTGGTCGCGCGCCTCCTCGATCAGCCACTCACGGAATGCGGCGACTTTGGGCTGGGTAGCGCTGTCTCTCGCGCTCAACAGACAGTAGGAAAACTTTAGCGGGGTTCTGATATCCGGACGGAAAGGGCATACAAGCCGCCCGGCTGCAAGATGATCAGCCACCAGCATATCACCGATCAATGCAACACCCTGGCCGTTGAGTGCGGCCTGCACCGCCATATCCTCCTGAGTGAAGTGCGGCCCACGGCTCGGGTCAATGTCATGTAAGCCGGCTGCCAGCAGCCACATCCGCCAACTAGCCTCCGCGTCTTTCCAGTCAACATGCAGCAGGGTGTGGTGGCGCAGATCGTCTGGCCGTCGCAAAGGGTGTTCACCGCCCAGGAGAGCAGGGCTGCACACGGGCGTATTGAACTGGTTGAACAGGTACTCGACCTGCACACCCTTATACCCCCCTGGGCCGTAACGCACTGCCACGTCCGCATCACCGCGCGAGACGTCAACAAGACGATCGGTGCCGTCGATCCGTATCTCAATGTCCGGGTGTCGGCTCCGGAACCGATCGAGCTTCGGAACCAGCCAGATGGACCCGAATGACGGGCTGACACTGACGGTCAGCAACCCGCTTTCGCAATAGGCTCGCATCCTGTCAGCGCCTTCAACCAGCTTGTCAAAACCTTCAGTCAAAGTCGGCAACGCCGCTTGTCCGGCGTCTGTCAGGCGCAAGGCGCGCGTGAGCCGGCGGAACAGGGCCACTCCGAGCAGGTCTTCCAGCGACTTGACCTGATGGCTCACCGCCGCAGGCGTGACATTCAGTTCGTCCGCAGCCTTGGTAAAGCTGAGATGTCTTGCTGCCGCTTCGAAGGCTCGAAGAGCATTTAGCGGCGGTAGAGAGCGTGCCATATGCGATACCTGAGAAAATATATTGCGTCTTACTAGTTCTTCTCGTTTGTCGAGGCGTTCCAGTATCCATAAAAATGTTCGAACGTAAATGCAAAAGCGCAAAGGAACACAATGATGGGTGAGACAGATGAGTCAAAAAAACTACGGTATATGGGCGAGGGTGAATTTGAATGAAAACCCTTATCGAGATGGCCGGTTTCGGGCGCGGCAATCCTTGCCCGCTGGACAGAGGTTCGGCGCTTTTGGACCTCAACACGTGGCCGTCACTTGTGATTGAATGCGTCAAAACAAGGGCGCTTCGAATTATCGGCCCCGTTCGGCGATGGCGGAATCGACGCCGCGCGATCCGCACGCTTGAAGCTCTGAACGACCATTATCTCATGGATTTGGGAATAGAGCGTTCCGACATACCCTTCTTTGTCGCCTATACCCAAAACAACTGCGATCCGCAAAAATGACATCAAACACACGATCTGAGTATTCGACTGGAGTCATGCTTCTCTTGGCCGCAGCCGTTACCTACAGCACGGCGGGTATCTTCACGAAAGGCGTCGAAGCCGGAGCCTGGGCAGTGATTTTCTGGAGGGGGCTGTTTGCAGCCGGGTTCACGACGGGCTGGACGATCAGTCGAAGGTCCTTCCAGCATAATTTCTTCAATATGGGCTACAGCGGTTGGGCCGTAGGCATTGTCGGTGCGTTGGGTACCGCAACGTTCATACCTGCGTTCAAGCTCACATCTATCGCCAATGTCTCGCTCATCTATGCGGTCGCACCCCTGGTCGCAGCACTACTGGCCTGGCTTGCGATCGGCGAACGCATCACGGTCAGAACCATGATCGGTTCCATCTGTGCGCTCTTGGGCGTCGGGATCATCGTTTCGGGGTCCACCGGTCAGATCAGCCTCAACGGTGACGCGCTGGCATTGATTATGACTATCGCCATGGCCACGATCATGGTCATCTACCGGACATATCCGGATACCCCCGGCGCAGGACCAGCGGTGCTGCAATCGCTTTTCTTGCTGCCTGTGTCGTTCGTTCTTGGCGCTCCACTACAGACCAACCCTTTTGAGATTTTCGTTCTCGCCGCATTCGGGCTGCTTTTCGCCATTGCGTCGGTCACTCTTGCCGAAGGTGCGAAGCGCGTTCCATCGGGCCAAACAGCCCTTCTGAGCGCTCTTGAAACACCACTCGCGCCGATCTTGGCGTTCATCGTGTTCACCGAGATTCCCAATATACCAACATTCTTCGGAGGTTCCGTTGTGCTGATAGCCGTTCTGTTTTCGATCAGAAATGATATTGAAACTGCCACCTTTCCGGTCACTGAGGTGAGCGAAACGTTGGAGTCGAAAATGCGCTGATCTTCCAGGCTCTGAGGAAAGCCACCATTCCAACGAGCATTTTGACACTTTTGGGCTTCTGGAACAGTTTTCAAATGAAAGGGTCATAAGACCATTGCAGCAGCGCTTGCCTTTGCCTTGGACGGCAGAAGATGTCTCCGGGCGCACAATTTGCTCGGATTTGTCCGGCATGACGGGCGAAGCTGCGCCAGCGCTTGATCTGGATTTCATCAATTCTCGGCACCCGGCGCCCTAGATAATAGCGGCAATACCACTGAAACCACCCCCTCGGGTCCGGGCCATAAATCCATCCCTTTTCTTTCCAATAGGAAAGCGGCTTGCGGCTCTTTACGCCAAAGTAATTAAGCTCTGGGTTGGGTTGGTCGCTGATCTTGGCGTGATCAAACCATTCATCGGGAAATTCGCCCCTGCAGTCGTTGCAGTATTTCCCTTCGAAGATGCCCCTCGCCAGCATCTCTTGCGGTGAATAATGCGGCGCAAAGTCTAGCAGGGAATTGGTCCCAGGCGGCGCGACAATTTCATATTGGTAGTCGCGCTGCATACGATCGTTCACAGTAACGATATCTCCAACCTTATACATTCCCATTGCTCTTGAAACGGTTTTTCTACTTAAGGAGCCTTTCGTTTTCAGACTATCACAGGTGACCTTCCAAAGCCCTCAACCATTGCACCATCACTGCTCT
This sequence comes from Hyphomicrobiales bacterium, assembly GCA_021775515.1. GTDB lineage: Bacteria > Pseudomonadota > Alphaproteobacteria > Rhizobiales > JAJFHR01 > JAJFHR01. Next base: position 4,877 of record JAJFHR010000318.1, read on the forward strand.
GTCCGCAGGCTCGCGTTTCGCGCGGGCCTTTTTCCATTGTTCTGGCGCACCACCAACGGTGCGCCGCGCCAATCGAAGTTGCGCGCTACAACTATTCAAACTGCAAAACCAAAAGCCCTCCATAAATGAAGGGTTTTTATCGAATTATTTCAACAATTTATTTGGTTGCGGGGGCTCGCAACCCGCTTGGCTTGCCTTTTACGGCAAGAGGCATTCGCACACTCCAGATTTCCGATTAACTATCTGAAATTACGCTATTTTTTAGCGTGATGATGTGTGGGTGTCTGCCCAAGTTGGTTAAAATGGCAGACGACAAGACTAAGAAATATCCGCCGCCATTCTCGCTGCGCCTGACTTTCGAAGAGCGCGCTGTGCTTGATGCTGCGGCTGGCGGTCAACCTCTCGGGAGGTATATTCGGGCACAAATGTTGGGCGACATGGCCGCCGAACGCAAGCCATACGGCAAAAGGCCCGTCAAGGATCAAAAGGCACTGGGCCGCGTCCTTGCCGAACTCGGCCAAGCGCGTCTTGCCAATAATCTCAACCAACTAGCAAAGGCAGTGAATTCTGGCTCCCTGCCAGTTACACCGGAGACCGAGAATTACTTGCGGCAAGCCTGTCAGGACGTGCGGCAGATTAGAGCCGATTTGGTTCAGGCGCTGGGTCTTCAACCGGAACTTAAACCATGATCCTGAAAGGCTCTCAAAGGTCGGGTGCAGGGCAACTCGCCCGCCATTTGCTGAAAAGTGAAAACGAGCATGTAGAATTGCATGAATTACGTGGTTTCATGGCAGAGGAATTGCCGGATGCCTTGCAGGAAGCCTATGCCATCAGTCAGGGAACGCGCTGCAAACAATTTCTCTTTTCACTGAGTCTCAATCCACCAGAAAATGAAAAAGTTCCCGTCGAGGTTTTTGAAAAAGCCATCAGTGAAATCGAACACAAGCTTGGATTGGAAGATCAGCCACGCGCTATCGTCTTTCATGAAAAGGAAGGGCGGCGGCATGCTCATGTCGTCTGGTCGCGCATTGATGGCGAAGAGATGAAAGCGATCAATCTGCCACATTATAAATTAAAACTGAGGGATATTTCGCGAGAACTTTATCTGGAACATAATTGGCAGATGCCACGTGGTCTCATGAACAGTGAGGAACGCGATCCCCTGAATTACACCCAAGCCGAATGGCAACAAGCCAGACGCGACGGGAATAATCCTAAAGCTCTCAAAGCCATGTTCAAGGAATGCTGGTCAGTTTCGGACTCGCGCAAGGCCTTCGCACAAGCGCTTAACGCGCGGGGGTTTCATCTTGCGCGCGGCGACCGGCGCGGATTTGTAGCGGTGGATTTCAAGGGTGAAATCTACGCAATAGCCAAATGGACTGGCGTGCGCACCAAGGAAGTTAAAGCCAGGTTGGGTGATCCAAAATCCCTACTTTCTGTTTCAGAGACCAGGGCCATGATTGCCTCTCGCATGAATGACCAGATCAAAATCTATATCAAGGAAACCGAAACGGCGTTCCAAAAACATAACGCGCAGCTTGCATTCAGAAAAGCCGACATGGTGCAGCGCCATCGTGAAGAACGAACCCGTATGAAGGAAGGACAGGGGAAACGCTGGGCACAAGAAACAAAAGAACGTTCGGCACGGATGTCACGCGGTTTTCGCGGTATCTGGGATCGTCTCACCGGCAAATATGCTGGCATCCGAAAACAAAATGAACTGGAAGCGTACAAATCCCTGAAACGTGACCAAGCGCAGCAGCAGGACTTGATTGAGGCGCAACTTGGCGAGCGCAGTATTCTCCAAAAAGAAATTCGCCATTCACAACAGGCTCACTCCAAAGCCTTGATGCGGCTCCACAAGGATGTGGCGCATTACATGCGCATGAACGTACCAACGCTGGAAACTGATAAAGATGCAGAGAAAATCGAACGGCAACGGCAAGAGCGTGAACGTCGCCGCAAACAGACACAAAAGAGAGGGCCAGGTTTGAATCTCTAGGCACTATATGATCAAAACTTACAAAATATTCCCGAACGGGAACAATATAATATATTTACTCACTAAAGCAGCATTTATTACCGAACGGGAACATTTGTTTGGCATCTTCGAGAAAGCATGATATTATTCCCGTTCGGGAACGTTAGGACAATAGCAATGACATACACAACGGAACAGATTGGCGCACTTGTAAAAACAACGAGAAAAGCAATTGGCGCAACACAAAAGGATTTGGCTCTGACCTCTGGAACAGGTCTGCGCTTTATCATCGATCTCGAAAAAGGCAAGTCTACATGTCAATTCGGCAAAGTTCTAACAGTCCTTCACACCTTGGGCATTTCGATGAGTTTTACACCGCCAATAACAAGCGGGGCTAACCAATGACAAAAACACTTGATGTCTATATGCATCGCGATCTCGTCGGTCATCTCATGCAAGATAGCCATGGGCTGATGATATTTTCATACGTTGAAAGTTGGTTGGAAAAGCCAAACGCCATGCCTCTTTCACACTCGCTTCCTCTTCGTGAGGAACCATTCGAGGGCAAAGAATGCAAAGGATTTTTCGGTGGCATTCTGCCTGAAGAAGAAAAGCGTAAACTGATTGCCAAAAACCTCGGGATCAGTGCGCGCAATGATTACGCAATGCTGGAGCAGATCGGCGGCGAATGCGCGGGCGCAGTCACATTTATTCCAGCAGGCCAGACATTACCGGATCGCGATTATCGATACCGCCAGCTAAGTGATGAAGCGTTGGCAGAAATCCTGAGAGAACTGCCCCGCCGTCCTCTTATGGCAGGTGCAGAAGATGTGCGCCTCTCCCTTGCCGGTGCGCAGGATAAAATCGCCGTCCATGTATCGGGAGATGAGGTATCTCTTCCCTTGGGCGGCGCGCCCAGCACGCACATACTAAAACCCGCGATTGAACGCTTTGAGGGTGTGGTATTCAATGAGGCTGTTTGCATGAAAGCAGCTTCCGCTGCTGGTTTACCCACGGCAGAAGTTGAATTCCGGCAGGTGGAGGGGATCGATTATCTTCTGGTGGAGCGATATGATCGTCAGAAGCGCATGGTTCCTAATGGGCCGGTTTTTTATGAACGGTTACATCAGGAAGATTTTTGCCAGGCTTTGGGTGTTGCTTCTGAGATGAAATATCAAAGCGAGGGCGGCCCTTCCCTCAAACAATGTTTTGCTCTTCTGCGCGATGTGTCCAGAGTTCCGATCATTGATTTGCAGCGTCTACTGGATGCGGTAATCTTCAACGTTTTGATAGGTAACCACGATGCACATGGCAAGAATTTCTCCTTCACCTATGGGGAAGGCTCACTGATAAGCGGTAAGAACATTCGACTTGCGCCACTCTATGACCTTGTCAGCACGGTCTATTATCCAGAATTGACCCCAAATATGGCAATGAAGGTTGGCGGTGAATCCAAGTCTGATAAGCTGCGCCCGCGCAACTTCGAGAAATTAGCTATAGAAGCAAATTTAGCAAAGCCGATGGTAATACAGCGTATCCCGGAATTGGCGCAGACTGTTCTTGGAACAATTGATGAAATTGATATTGTTCATCCAGTTGGACGTGATGTCATCACTTTAATTAAAGAGCGCTGTGAAAGATTTATCCGTCTTTTCCATTCATCATAGATTGCCCGCTTAACGGCTGGCATAAACGGATGATTAATACGGTGCGCTTGATTGAGCTTCAGTCCATTCCTGCCATCGCATAATCCACTTTTTCAACTCTTTCTAAATAGTTCGAATTTTCCTTTCAGTTTTTGAGCGCCGTGCACCGGCGCTCTTTTTTTGTGTCTGATTTTAGTCATTTCTGGGGACGTCTTTCGTCCGCCGCCGAGAACCTTTCCTTGGGCAATGGTCTTCGGTGAGCCGAAAAGGTTCCGGTCGTCGGAGCCTCAAGACGAAAGGAAATGACTATGAAACTCATCACAAGATTTGAGCTGGCTTCGCGCAACACAAACGAACTGAAAGGACTCTACCTAAAAATTTTCAACGAGCTTGTACAAAGCAAGTCTGACAGCAACGAACGCCGTTGTTGCTTGGCTTCACTTGAAAACATTAAAGCCAAAATCAATGCACGTTCTCCACAACATCCATAAACACGAATGGCGGGCCGTTTCCGGCTCGCCATTTTGTGCAGTAAGGTTTGGAATGCAGTTAAGCGGCACTTTCCTTTTCTGCCTGCGGATTTTCCAACGGTTCGCGCAGGACAATGCGACCATTGATAGGAACGACTTCAAGTTGAAGTGTTTGGCCTTTGCCGTCTTTGTGGTGCCATGAGGCTCCAATCTTGTTCCAGAAAGACTTTTCGCCTTTCTGGACGACGTGCCATGCGATGTAATTGGGTGCATTGGTTTCTTGTTCAGTGGTTTTTTCTTTGCGTGCCATGATATTTCTCCTTTGGTTTGGGTTGGCTCGTTACGCCATTCCACAGGACCGGACGGAGAAGGCTGAACGTCAATACCCAACACGGGTGAGTGCATGCGCGAACCGGCGCGGGCCGGGCATTGACGTTTGGCCACGTGCGGTCAGGAATAAGGCATTTAAAACGAGACATTCCTCCCAACACCCAAGCGGGAAATCGTTGCATCGCCATACAATCCATAAAATCAAAGAACTTTCATGCATCTGTTCACCGCTGACATCACTGGTTCCAGTTACTGATCGCATAGAAATGGTGACTACATGTGCAGCACAACAAGTTTAATTAACATCGGGCTAAAGCTGAACTACACTCAGTTCTTTGCCAATGACTCCGCGCGCGACGTCGACCAGATGGTCATGATGAGTGAAGTATATAACTTGAGATTTTGTTGCCAGTTCGCCAAGAACCTTGAAACCTTGAGCGGCTCGATCATCGCTGTAGTTGATGAAAAGGTCATCGGCAATAAATGGGAGAGGCTGGACGTGTTGTAACTGCATCTCAACAGCGGCTAGGCGAAGGGACAGGAAAAGCTGGTCGCCAGTACCATCGCTCAACCCGTCGAAATCCACATGTTTTCCGTCAGTACGTCGGCCCATTAACTGTGGTGTGTCGCCGTCATAATCGATCTCAAGGGTTTGGAACGATCCAAGAGTTAGGGTTGAGAATATTTCGCTGGCCCGATCCAGTAGTGGTCCGCGTTTTTCATCACGGTAACGTTCGATCGCCCATCGCAGCAACTGAGCACCCATGTGAACCTTGATGTACCTTTCGGTCGCTTCCACCATTTGGGCAAGTGCTTCCTGACGCTGAGCTTCTGCCGCCGCCGCGTCCGCTTGGCCGTGGATCTTGTCTCTCTCTATTTCGGCGTTTTTCTTCTGCAGTACGCAGTCATCTCGTAGAGACATAGCGGCGACACTTTGTTCTTTCACCTCGCTAAGGCGGGCAGCTATTGTGGAGAGGTCTTCCTCAGCTACCTCAGCATCCAGATCGTTCATGGACATGCCATCGCCGAGTCCTAGGATAGTAGTCTTTGCATCTTCAATAGCATTGTTGAAGACGCGAAGATTTTGAGACCGCTTAATCGCCGTTTCGAGGTCGGCTATGGTATCGACTTTTGCCTGCTCCATGAGGGGAGCTAGCAGTGTTTTGCCGTTGTCCCTTTGAGCTTGCGCATTGGTGCGTAAGTCCGTGTTTTCCTCTATGTCGCGTTTCGCTTTATCCAGAGTGTTCCAGGCATTCTCAGCCTCGGTCAGCCTTTGGCAAAGTGCAACGCAGATGTCCTCGGCTGCGTGCCCGATCAAATCTGACCCAATGCTCTGCGCCAGTGTTTTGGTCTTATGTTCGAAGTTATTTAAATCCCGCTGCATAGTCTTGATGCGGGATTCCTTCAGGTCTCTGTTTTCCTTCAGTTTCTCCTTCAGTTGGGTCATTATAGTC
>JAJFHR010000319.1 GCA_021775515.1 Hyphomicrobiales bacterium
CAATGCGATTTCTCTCAGAACAAGATCTGGCTCACTGCACCGAAAACGAGCTGAGCGCTTTATTCAACCTATGTAATTTGAAGGTCGCCACCGCCAAGCCATTCAGCCGCGAATGGAAAGCCGCACAATCCAACGTCGAAACTATCCTGCGGGTACGCCGCCAGCGCATACAGCAATTCAGGCCAAAGGGACCTTAATCCGCTGCACTCAGCATTGGCCACCAGCCTTGTGCTGGTGGCCAGTATTACGGACACAGCAAACGGCATTGTTGCACAAGAAACTTGCAACGACGCATCATGAAAAACTTGCGTAAGAACGACATCATTGACTTTTAGAGGTGCGGCAATATATACTTGTAATAGCAAGGCACAAAAAACTTGAAACGATACATTAGGAATTACAGGCATTATGGCGGCTCCGCATGAAAAACTAGCAGCATCGCTCGCTGCGTTGCAAAAGCTGCAACGGGACGGACGACGTGTGTTTCAGTCAAAGGAATTAAAGCGTGTTGATCGCGAGCGCCTGCTTCAGAACGGATTCCTACGGGAGGTTATGAAGGGATGGCTAATCTCTACAAGTCCCGGCACGGAAGTGGGGGACAGCACGCCGTGGTTTGCATCGTTCTGGGAATTCTGCGCGCGGTACTGCCAGGAGCGGTTCGGAGATAAGTGGCACCTGTCACCCGAGCAATCTCTGCTACTTCATGCAGAAAGCACAGCCATACCTACGCAAGTGGTCGTTTATAGCACGAAGGGGGCGAACAACACGATAGAGTTGCTCTTTGGTACTTCGCTGTACGATCTGAAGCAAAAGGAGATGCCACAGCGTAGCGACATCATAATCAGAGACGGTCAGCGCCTGTTTGTACCCGAAGTAGCGCTAACAAAGGTATCTGAAGCTTTCTTTACCGGTCACCCAGTCGAAGCTCAGGTTGTTTTGGGAAGCATCAAAGATGCATCTGACGTTCTGAGCCACCTTCTTGACGGAGGACATTCGGTTGTCGCTGGGCGCCTGGCGGGAGCGTTCCGTCGCATAGGAAGGGCAAATATCGCCGACGAAATTACCGCCACGATGAAGAAGGTCGGTTACAATGTGCGTGAGGTCGATCCGTTTACGGCACAGCAAACCTTCGATGCGGTGAAGCTGGATACGGCTCCGATAGCAGGACGGTTGCAGGCCATGTGGAAGGCTTTTCGCGAGCCGGTTATGGAAGCATTCCCCAAGCCACCAGGTCTGCCAAAAGACCGAAAAGCCTATCTCCGGTTCATAGACGATATCTACAAGAGTGATGCTTATCACTCGTTGTCCATAGAAGGATACAGGGTGACGCCGGAGCTAATTGAACGCGTTCGTGCGGGAAACTGGGACCCTGACAATGACGAAAGAGACCGGGGAAACCGCGATGCGCTGGCAGCCCGTGGCTACTGGCAGGCTTTCCAGATTGTAAAAGCCTCGGTTGCTGAAATTATCGCGGGGGCTGATTCAGGCACACTTGTACGCAAAGCTCATCGGGACTGGTATCGGGAACTGTTCGAGCCGTGTGTTGCTGGAGGTCTGATCCCGGCCGGGGCGCTTGCTGGCTATCGTAACGATGCGGTGTATTTGCGTGGCTCACGACACGTGCCGCCGCGTTGGGAAGCTGTGCGCGATGCGATGCCAACTCTGTTCGATTTGATGGAAGAAGAGGAAGAACCTTCGGTTCGCGCTGTGCTAGGCCATTGGCTTTTTGGCTATATCCACCCCTATCCGGACGGAAATGGTCGGATGGCCCGATTTCTGATGAATGCCATGCTGGCGTCTGGCGGATATTCCTGGACGGTTATTCGTGTGGAGGACCGCGACGGCTATATGTCCGCTTTAGAAAGCGCAAGCGTTGATATGGAGATAGGACCTTTCGCAAGTTTTGTTGCGGAGCGGGTGGGCTGGTCGATGGAACAAGAGCGCAAGGGAGTCACCGTGTTGTCATGAGCTATTTCAGCGAGAGAGAGGAAGGAGAGCGCCCGCGTAATGTGGAAGAGGTGAGCGATGTCGTGTGGGGTGGGGTGGGCTTGCTACATTGATTTTGGCGCGGGTCGATGATGGCTCATTTGGCGCAAGTTATCCGGTAACCTGTACAGACGGGGCCGGTCCGATTGGCACTGATGATAGCGCTTTATGGAACGCAATGAGGGCTGATATACCAAGTTTGTTGGAACGTCCTTGGTGTCTGACGCAGGATGAACCGCCCTCTGCACTCAAGGTAATGGATATCATTGAATTTTGCTGGCGGTCAGTGGGCAAGCCAATTCGCAAGGACTACCATTCTTTTTTCACGCATCATCACCTGGACTTTAATATCGACGCAGGCAGAAATGAGTTTAGCGAAGCGGTCAACAGGATTTTCCGGCGCAACGGTCTTGCTTTTGAATTGACTGTAGACGGGAGAATTGAGCGATTGGCCCCGCCGGTCCTGCGCGAGGAACTAAACCAAGTTACGTTCAATACCGGCAATGCGGTGCTCGATGGAATGCTGGAATCAGCGCGGCAGAAGTTTCTCGATCCGGATGAAGCGGTGCGGAGGGATGCGTTAGAAAAGCTTTGGGACGCGTGGGAGCGCTTGAAGACGCTGGAGCAAGGCTCAGATAAAAAGGCACAGGTGACCGTGTTGCTTGACAACGCTGCTGGATCGGGAAGTCCGAAACTGCGCGATGCGCTGGAGGAAGAGGCGAGAGTCCTGACAAAGATAGGCAACAGCCTGCAGATACGGCATTCAGAGACAACGCAGGAAAGGCTGAGCAACGTCGATCATGTAGATTATCTGTTTCACAGGCTATTTGCGTTCGTTCAGATGCGATTGCGTGCGACGGGACGAATATGATTCAGAACAATACCTCTTGGATTCAACTAACGTATGTGGAATCTTGCCAGAGCACACCGGACCTACCGGTTACCGCCAATTTCATGCGGCGCTAAAGAAAATCATCCCGTTTCGGCGTTTTGGGCGGACGGCGTGTGTGCTTCGGTTTTCGATCACGATTTGGCTTTTGGTCATTGCGCCGGCCCTTATGCTTTTTACTGCCGTGCTGACTTTCGTCATCCGTTTTTGTCCGGAATCTCCTTTCGGTGATATCCGCCGCATTCTCACGTATTTCCTGAAGTCGGCGTCTCCATCGCGGCATTGTGATGTCATGACGGTTTTCAACAAATTGCCGGTTTCGTTTTTCCTCTTTTGAAAGGGGCAGATCAGAGGCACGTTTACGCATCAACTGGTATTGCGCGCTGAGCGCTTTGCGTTCTTGCGCATGACTGGCCAGCACGGTCTGCTTGGCTGCCTCATGGCGCGCCGCAATCTTATGCCCCTGCCGGGAAAACACGCGCCCGAACAACCAGGAGAATCCGGTCGTGCGGGCAAGCAGGCCGGTAAAACCCTGTTCCATGACTTGAGCCCGGCGCTTGATAACCGCTTCCCGTTCGGTTGTTTGCGCCACGGTCAGCGCTTTGTCTTCCGCTTCCTGTCGCAGCTTCATCTCCCGCCACAAACTATCCAGTTCGGCCTTGTGATAAAGCGGCGAAATTTCTTTGAGTTCAATAGGAGCAATGAGCGGACTGACATTGATGGGAATAACGCCTGCGGCTTTGGCGATCAGCGCCTTCGCACGATTTTCGGCCCAGGTGCGCAGATCGGCATATTTCATGAGCTGCCTAGCTTGCGTTACATGGTATCGCTCGGCACGGCTCAACTTCATCCAGTCGGTGCGGGAAATAAATCTTGCTGTCCGGTAGATAGAGCACTGGATAATCAGGCGGCCTTCCGGTGGGGCCTGCATGGTTTTGGCCTGTTCGGCTTTTAAAATCGCGATGTGGTCTTCAAGCTGCCGCCGTTCCACCTCTTCTGTGCGTTGCAATTTTCGATGCATGTAAAAACCCTGCCGGGCGATCTCGGCGGTTTGCAGCAAGAGGCGGTTAGCATTGCGCCGCTTTTCCGAGAAAAATATCCGCCTGCCGATCTGCCAGCCGGGAAGAGAGCCATAGCGTCGCGGTTTTTCGAGAAGCAGGCGATTTGCACGTTGAATGCCGGTCTTGTTCACGTCTGCCCAGAACCGGTTGGTGGCGGCAGCGCCTTTATCACCGAACGCAGTCTCCATATTTTTTCCGACTTGAGCAACCAGAGAACGGGCATAACGGGCACGACCTTCAAGTCGCCTGACTTTCGCATAGGCTTTGCTGATCTCCCGGTCATAGTAATTGATCGCGGCATGCCCCTTATCGAATATACCCAACTGCTTGACTGACTCGCGGGTGTGATCGAAAGCAGTGGCGGTCCTGTGAGCATCGCTGGCGCTGCGTTTTTCCCGCTCCTGATCAAGTTCAATGACATTGATCTCTTCGGCAATCTGCTCACGCAGGGCGTTGCGTTCCTGCACCTCCCTGCGTTCATCGCCAAGCTCCGAAGTTTCGCCCTTGCGCTCCATTTGGGTGGCATCAACGCCCAT
>JAJFHR010000320.1 GCA_021775515.1 Hyphomicrobiales bacterium
GCTTGGTGACCCAATAACCCAGGCGGAAATTCAACAGCGTCATAACCACGGAGACAAATTGATTGCGGGTAACGCCCTGGCCCGAAACCCCTGAATGCGGGTTGGCGGCTGCACCTGAAATTGCCATGGCCGTGGGCAACATTATACTGCTTGCACTGCCAATATGGGATTGCTGCCATCCGGTTGCCGAACTGCCGCTGTAGCATGGAGTTAGAATATAACTATCGCCACCCCGCAGGCGCCATTTTCGATTGCTTGAGCGGATAAGAATGACATTTGAATTTATGATCGGAAACGGTCCTACCGGCCTGGTTGCAGCGCCTTCCGGCCAAAGCTCATGAAGCCGTAAATGTTCAGCAATTCTTGCTGGTTGCGGGCGTTTTTTGACATCGGTTACCGTCTCCCAATCCGGGAGAAAGGCCTCCATTAGACGATCGCGATAAAACCGGTGCAAAGAGATGTAATTCAGGTTGGTGAAAAGACCGCTGAAAATTGCCACAACGATCAGAGCAATTATTGCGGCACGGTAATAAGGCAAATTTTCCACCGGCATCGGCGGAGCGACATCCCAATTCCCGCGGTCCATGAAAAATTCGGCGAATTGATATCCTAAAAGCAAAATACCGTAGAGCAGCACCATCGATCCGGTGGGGAGACTAAGGCCAAGAGAGGACCCGTTTTTACCGGAGGAGGTAGATTTGAAATGCCCCCAAATTCCCGTTGCCATGCCTGCTACGGTGGCGATGTATCCGGTGATGCCTCCGGTTTCAAAATATATGAATGGCAAAGATGAAACGGTTAACAAACACAGGCTTATAAAAATTAACTTGCCGAATGATTTTTCAAACTGTCGGCGCGCGCCATAGCGCAGGCTGACACCTTTAGTTCTGACAATCCACCTTACCCACCTGCCGACATAATATAGAAATATCATAATGCCGATCACGAACAGTCCGAAAAAAGCGTATAAAAGAAGGGTTTTTCCGCTACCAATCGGTGCAAAGGCGGGGCTGAATAAGGGCTCTATTATGGTGAGATAGATCAGATATTTTATCAATGCGGCAATGGCCGCGACCGCAGATATGCTCACCAGGAAAGCAAAACCCCAACTGCGTTTACCCGGAGGAGCGGGGGGGTCGAATTCAGTTTGCGTCTCACCGCTTTTTAGGCGCTTCGACCAGGCAGTGAACGAATAAATTAGGGAGGAAACAGAAAAAACCGGCACAAATGCCAGGGCGGAATAAAGAAAAACAGCGAAGGCCAGCGGGTATTTTTCAGTGTGGCAAAGCGGTACGAATGAACACCAGTCACTAAATAAGCTTAAATTGCTGACCGCAAAAAAGATTAACATTACCCCGGTTACAATCGGGATCCAAACCAACAGGTTAAGTAAAATAGCCCGCAGCAGGATGGCAACCCCGGACCAAATTGTTATGCCATTGCCCGGGATGAGATATTTGCCGTTCCGGCGCAGATGGCTCAGAATTTCTGTTTGAAATGGCTTGTCTTTGTGTTTGCTTCGGGTGAAATCGGGATCATCAGTACCAAACGGAAAATTATCGCGATCAACGCCCAAAGTATGCGGCGGCGAGCCGTTGCAATTAAATGCCTTTCCACTCCACCACCATGCCAGCGAGGTGCCAATGTATCCGCCGCCGGAAACGGTTGAGAGATAGTCAACGTCCTTTAAAAGATTTCGTTGGGCAAACTTTTGTATTACGCCCAGGCAAAACACCGCCGAGCGGATGCCGCCGCCGGACAATCCAATCCCCACCGCCTCATCTGGAATAGTGCGGCCTCTTTTTAAAATAAGTTTCTTTTCGTTCTCGACCAGCGGGTCGAGATAGGCCACATCCAGCCTTTCCACTGCCGGGTCTTGCGCCTCAATGTAAGGCGGGCAACTATCTTCCTTTTTGTAATCGCCAGGAAAAAGAACCTCACTTATTCGCGCGCCAGCAGCTCGCGCGTAAGTTGAACCCGACTGGACAAATGTAGCAAGTCTTTGCAATCCCCTCACGCTCAATCCCCTCAAAATTTAGTTGAGCGTTGAAATTATGTACGGCAAAGCCGTAAGAGACAAGTATAATATATATAACAATGAGACGAATGCATGTCTGCTAATGGGCAATCCACCTAAAAAGTGACCCCGCAAATTTGGCTTCTTGACCGCGCAGCTAAATGCCTAGGGTCTGACTCTAGGAACTAATCCCCTGACCGGTTTGCGTAGCATTGACGAGACAGGCCATATTTCCCGCCGGGTGTTTGTTTTCATGCATCAGTTGATGGGCATGGCCGATTTCGTCAAATGAATAAGTGCCGGAAAGACAGGGGTCAATTTTCTTGTCCAGCATTAGCTTGTTAACGGCTTCTGCCTGCTCGTCGTTGGAAAGATGTGAGCCTTGCAGGCGTTTTTGCATCATCCAGTGATAACGCAAGTCCATCGTAATATTATACCCCGTCGTACCGGCGCAAATAACCACCATGCCACCGGTATCGCAAACAAAACCGGATGTTGGCAGGGTTGATTCGCCAGGATGTTCAAATACGATTTTAGGGTTTTGGCGCTCGCCGACCGCTTCCCAAATCGCCTTGCCGAAAGCACGCGCGCCCTTCATCCACTGCCCCCACTCCTGGGAGTTGGTATTTGGCATCATGCCCCAATGGTCGAAATCCTTGCGGTTGATCACGCCGACAGCGCCATGATCAAGGCAGAACTGACGCTTGTCGTTATCAGAAATGACCGCCACAGGTTTGCCGCCCTGGGCGGCAGCAATTTGCAAAGCAATCGAACCCAATCCGCCCGCAGCTCCCCAAACCAGAACCACATCGTCTTTTTCCACTGTATGTGGCGCCCATCCCATCAACATGCGATAGGCGGTCGAGGCGCACAGTAGATAACAGGCCGACTGTTCCCAGCTTAGATGGCGCGGGCGTTGTTGAATCTGATGTGACTGGGCGCGGGCAAACTGGCAATAAGAGCCATAATTGGTCTGATAACCCCAGATACGAACGGAAGGCGCCAACATCGGGTCTTTGCCGGATAAAACCCAGGGATCCTCAGGCTCCCACCAACCTGAATGAACCACAACCTCATCACCGATCGCCACATCATCAACCTCATCCCCGATCGCCCAGACAATGCCTGAGCAATCAGAACCACCAGCATGAAAATCTTCCGGTTCCCCTTTCTTCTGCCGATCGGCGATGACATCGACGGGATACCCCAGGGCTGCCCAGACGTTGTTGTAATTGATGCCTGTTGCCATAACGTAGACCAGAACATCCTTTGGCCCCAACTGCGGCACGTCAATGACTTCTCGCTGCCAGGCCTTAACAGGTTCGCCAAAGCGGTCCTGGCGCACAACGAAGGCATGCATTTTTTCTGGCACCGTTCCAAGTTCTGGTTTGTCACCAAGATCGTAGAGTTCTTTTTCTGCAGGTCTAAAGGCCATAATCCATCCTCTGAAATTCCGTGTAGGTTAGTTGCATATTTCACGACTTATAGGCAATTGACCAGTCCTTTAGTTATCGATGTCCAAGAATTATCCAAACGTCGGGGGTTTAATCAAAATTGCCATTTAATCAGCCTCAGACAACATGGCAATTGGTAGAGCTGCTGTGCCGTGTTAAGACCGCGGATGAAAATGTGAAAATGGAAATTTGATGTATAAACTATCGTCGATAAAAGAGTTCAGGGAACTGATGAGGTTTTTGCCCGAACCCGATGTGGAAACGGAAATTCTGGCCCAATACCGCCAGGAACAGTTGACTAAACCGCCGGGATCGTTAGGGCGGCTTGAAAGCCTGGCGATATGGTTGAGCGCCTGGCAGGTGCGTGAGCGCCCGAGGCTGGATAAGGTGCAAACCCTGGTGTTTGCCGGCAACCACGGCATAACGGCCCAGAACATCTCCGCATATCCTGCCGACGTCACGGCTCAGATGGTGGAAAATTTCGAGCACGGCGGTGCGGCAATAAATCAGCTTTGTAAGCTGGCTGGTGCCGATCTAGACGTGATTGCGCTTGAACTCGATCGTCCGACACGCGATTTTACTTCCGCTGCGGCCATGGATGAGGCGGAATTTCTAGCTGGTTTGAATGCCGGTCTCACCGCCGTGGATACGACGGCTGATTGTCTGATCGTGGGTGAAATGGGCATCGGCAATACGACCGTGGCGGCTGCCTTATGTTATGGTCTGTTTGGGGGTGAGGCCGAAGACTGGATTGGCCGCGGAACAGGCGTTGATGATGACGGTTTAAAACGCAAAGCCGAGGTGTTAAAACGCGCTCGGGAGTTCCACCTGAAAACACTTGATTGCCCGCTTGAAGTTCTGCGCTGTCTTGGCGGGCGGGAACTAGCCGCCATTGCCGGGGCCGTGCTGGCCGCCCGGCAGGCGCGCATTCCGGTAATTTTGGATGGATTTATATCAACAGCAGCCGTTTGCCCGCTCGAGGTGCTTACGCCTGGCGCACTTGATCACTGCGTCGCCGGACACCGGTCCTCAGAGCCTGGCCATGACAGAGTGTTAAAGCGGATCAACAAAAATCCGCTATTGGATCTAAACATGCATCTGGGCGAAGGCAGCGGGGCAGCGGTGGCAGCACTTGTTTTGAAAGCAGCCATAGCTGCGCACAATGGCATGGCGACTTTTGCTGAAGCTGGCGTGAGTGGCAAAGCTTGAAAGCTCGGCACAACTCAGGCATTTTCGCAAATAAGGTTGCCTAAACCCCGTCAATAATTGCCAGTGTGCACTTGGCATTGGCATGACGAATGGCCTTAACCGGTTTGTATTCCTCCGAGTTTGCAAAGGCCCGGGCTTTTTCCATATCGGGAAATTCTATTACAACGATACGGGTCGGTTGCCACAAATCATTTTCGAGGACATCCATGTCACCGCCGCGCGCGCGGTAAATTCCACCATAGCTTTCGGCTATTGGCCTTGCCTGAGCCTTATAGGTTTCATAGGCATCTGGATTTTCTATTTTAGTGTCAACA
>JAJFHR010000033.1 GCA_021775515.1 Hyphomicrobiales bacterium
TTGCCAGGCCCTAGATCTACCTCATCGTTCGTCCCCGGTATCAGGATGTTACTCAAAGACCGGTCGAAGGTGTCTGTAGCATATGTATTTTTGTTACCAATCCCTAGCGCCGTTAGAACTATGTGCTCTGGCAAAATGTCAATCTTGATTATGTTCGCTGAAAGATGAGACCAGAGCTACGAACATATGAGTGTGCACGGCGTTTTAATGAATTTCCCCGGAAATGTATAATGTTTAGGCACTGCTTGACCCATTTGAAGAACAGCTCAATCTGTTTTGCTTTCGAAATACAAAACGAATTAATAAATAAAAAAAATGAATTGGCGAACCTGACTGCAATAGTGATGTTGTTTCCCCAATAATTAATGCTGACTTGATGGCCATCAGCAGCATTAACTCAACATGGGGAATTGACATGGCCCAGGGTAAAATATCTGTTGCAATTGATGTGTATGACCGCCATCTGTCGCTTTTCAATGGGGATGTTTCGTCTTCGAACGGTCTGGATTTTGAATTCCTCGAGGTTGGCATGGTGCCGCCGCGTCGAGATGGCATCGACCGCCACAAACGCATGTTGGTAGATAAGGAATTTGATGCGGCAGAAATTTCGCTGGCATCATACCTAGTGGCCCGCGATCAGGGCATGAGTGATATTATCGCCCTGCCAATTTTCCCGCGGCGCTTGTTCAGCCAGAACCACATTTTTGTGAGTGATCGCTCAGGCATTGAAAAACCAGCTGATTTGGTAGGGCGGCGTGTTGTCATCTGGGCTTTTCAGGTGACCATGTCGGTTTTGGCCAAGGGCGATCTGAAGCGAGATTATGGTGTTGACTGGCAGGATATTCACTGGCTCACTCAGAACCCGGAAGAAATTCGCATGGACTACGGTCCTGATGTTAAAATTGAAGCTTTACCTACCGATTTTAATCTCGAAAAAGCGCTTTGTGTCGGTGAGGTGGATGCGTACATAAACCCACATCCGCCCGAAAGAATTATGGTGCCCGGTCGTGGTATCAGCAGGTTGTTCCCGGACTGGCAGGAGACAACCGGTAAATATTATCACCAACACAAATACTTTCCAATCATGCATGTTCTGGGAGTAAAGACAGAGTTGCTCACCCGCAACCCGGGTCTGGCCGCTGAATTAATACGACTGTTTGAAGAAGCCAAATCGCGAGCGCGCTCGTTTTATATCGATCCTAATTTTTCGATGATTATGCATGCACGTAATATCCTGGAATATGAAGCTGCTGCCTACAGTGGCGATGTCTGGCTCTCGGGGATCGAAGCCAACCGCAATAACCTCATCGACTTTATCGGATATTGCATCGATCAGAAATTAATTGCCAAAGCACCAAAGCTGGAGGATATCTTTTATTCCACCTGACCTTGATGAGGCAGATATTGTGCTGCAGTCCTTGTGTGGTGCCTTGACGGAGGGACCTCACCATGCAAGCGTAAATCTACCGGGGAAGGAGTTGTCGGACATAATTGCACAGAGCTCCAAGTGGTCAGGAGGCTAGAGCGTGGCAATCACTCTTAATCGATTGCGGACATTTGTAGTCCTGGCAAAAACCGGTAGTTTCCACAGAACCTCCGACATTGTTGGTCGCAGCCAGCCAGCTGTGAGCGCACAAATTCGCAGTTTGGAAGATGCATTGGGCGTGCCGCTGTTCTACCGCAAAACAAGGAATGTAGAGCTTACTCAGGAGGGTGAGCTGATGTATTCCCGGGTTCGCAATATTTTGGCTGAGCTGGACGAGTTGCTGGATGATTTTCGCGACGTTGCCAGCCTGGAGACCGGAGAGGTTCGTGTGGGTGCCACCCCGACTATGGCCGGTTATATGTTGCCTAAGATCATCCGGTCTTATCGCGAAAAATATCCCGGCATTCGCATCCACTTTACCGACGAGCCGACGATGGCGCTGGAGCGGTTGGTGGTTGATCGTAAACTGGATTTTTACTTTGGACCCGAACCGTCGGTAAAATCTGGCCTGGAGTTCAGCGTTGTGGCGCGCGACGAATATGTCGTCGTGGTGCCGGAGGAACACGAACTGGCGAAATCAAAAAAAATCTCTCTCAAAACGCTGGAGAAACAACGGTTTCTTTTAATGAGAGGCGGGACAATGGTGCGCAAGGAAATTGATGATTTTTTTGCTAGATGCAACATGCGCATTGAACCGGTTGAGGAGGTGTCCAACCATTTTACTTTGGGCGGGCTGGTGGCAGCGGAGTGTGGCATCACCATGTTGCCAAGTTTGGCGTTGCCGCTGGTCGGACATCCCGGAATTACCACGTTGAGAATTTCTGATGCGACTTTGCACCGCACATTGGGCATAGCAACGCGGAGCGACTACCGCTCTGCGCCTGCGGCAAAGGCATTTATGAATATGATGGTTCCCCTGGTGAAAAAACGATGTAAACGTCACCGGCGCGATGCAGGTAGCGTGCCGGGTAGTGATTTATTTTTCTGATATTCTGAATGTTTTTCAAAGGAAATTTTATCAATAAGGAAAAAATACAAATTTGATTGTTCGCCAAACTCCCCGCTACTCTGGAGCCATGTTAACTCTGGGCTGTTGGGGCACGAACAATGAGACCAACTCTTTTTTTAAAAAATAGCGAAATGGTTGGTCTTGTTACGACCGAAGAGAGTATTGCGGCTATTGAGAATGCCTATCTGGAAATGGGGCAGGGGCGGGCGCAGGAATTGCCCCGTCGCCGTATATATAGTCCGAGGGACGATAAAATAGATCATTATTACTGGTTTAACGAAATGGCGGGAATCGTTCCCGGCATTCGATCTATGGGGTTACGGGTCAACTCGGCCACCGTCAATGTCACCTCCAAGCGTGGCAACGCGCGATTGGGATTTCCCGGTGCTTTTGTAGCGCTGGTGTTTCTGTTTGATACCGAAACCAACGAGTTGCTGGCAGTGCTTCAGGATTTTTTTCTCAACCCCATCCGGGTAGCAGCAACCAGCGCTATTGTCACGAAGCGGCTGGCGCGGGAGAATTCCAAAATCATGGGTCTTTTTGGCTCAGGCACGCAAGCGCTTTTGCAGGCGGAATGCACCTGTGCGGTGACAAATATAGAGGAAATTCGCGTTTACAGCACCGCCAGGGAGCGCCGTGAAAATATTGCGGACAAGATGAACAAGCTGCTTGGCATTCGTGCCACAGCGGTTGAGAATCCAAGGGATGCGGTTGCCGGATGCGATATCGTTACCACCGCAACCAGTTCCAATGAACCGGTGTTTGATGGCGCATGGCTTGAACCGGGCACCCATGTCAACACGATGATCGGCAGTGACTATTTTCTGCCACGGCGCGAAACTGACGACGAGACTGTCCTGAAAAGTGATATTATAGTTGTTAATTCCAAAGACTCTGTGCGGCTCGATAAACAGCCTGAACTATATCCGCATTTGCAGCGCGGCACACTCAACTGGAATGACATTTATGAAATAGGCGATTTGCTGGTCAAGCGAAACATTCATGGCCGCTCCACCAGCAAACAGATTACCTATCACAACAATAATGTTGGCATGGGTATTCAGTTTGCTGCCCTCGGGCGGTTGATTTACGAGCGTGCCAGAGAAAAAAAGGTTGGCACCGAAGTGCCGGCGGATTTGTTTATGCAATATGACGAGGATTTAAGGGCCATTCGAGACACAGCATTTCTCGGTAACCGGTCGGGACAAGATCGGGGGCCAAATGGCGTATGATTTCCCCCTTATTGGCACATCGGTAAAGAGCAATAAAAAGCCGCTCCAAGGTGTGCGGGTAATAGATGCCGGCAACATGGTGGCCGCACCCTTCGCCTCGGTATTGATGGCGGATCTGGGGGCGGATGTCATCAAAATAGAACATCCAACCCTTGGCGATGGACAGCGCAAGCTCGGGCCTATTAAGAACGGTATTCCTCTGTGGTGGAAATCAATCTCGCGCAACAAACGCTGCATCACCTTAAACCTCTCCAAACCGGAAGGCGCAGAAGTCTTTAAGGATCTGGTGCGCGGGTGCGACGTGGTTATGGAAAATTTCCGGCCGGGTACACTGGACAAATGGGGAATTGGTTTTGATGTTATCAAAACAGTCCAACCCAAGGCAATCCTTTTGAGCATCTCCGGCTTTGGCCAAACCGGCCCCTATAGCAGCAGGCCCGGCTTTGGAAGAATTGCCGAAGCAATGAGTGGGCTCACTCATCTTATTGGTGAAAGCGATGGGCCGCCGATGTCGCCCGGCTATCCTTTGGGCGACTTGATCTCCGGGCTTTTTGGCGCCTATTCGGTGATGGTCGCACTTTATAATAGGGATGTAGCTGGGGGGTCGGGCCAGGTTATTGATCTGGCATTATACGAAGCCTTGTTCCGCCTGATGGATTTTGATGCCATCCAATACGATCAGTTGAAAGAAATCCACACCAGATCGGGCAATCAGGTGGTCTATGTGGCGCCAAGTTCAACCTATCGTACCCGGGACGGAAGTTACATCACAATGGCCGCCAGTACGCATAGTGTGTGGGTGCGACTGTGTCATGCCATTGATAAAAAAGACCTGATCGACAACACCAAATTCATTTCCAACCAGGACAGGGTTGAGAACACCGATGAAATCAACGGCATTGTCGCCAAATGGATTGGCGATCATGATCGCAGCCGTGTGACCCAGTGTTTCGATGCCCATGAGGTTGCCTATTCCGTGATTTTCAATATTGAGGATATTTTCCACGATCCTCAATATGCCGCTCGCCAGGCGATGATCCGCGTTGCAGACGAAGATTTAGGACCTGCGGTAGTGCAGAATGTTGTGCCCAAATTTTCGCAGACCCCGGGGTCGGTCGATTTTCTGGGGGCTGATATGGGAGCCCACAATGACGAAATCTATCAAGAGGAATTGGGATATTCCGAGGCAAAAATTCAACAGTTGAGGGAAGGGGGAATTATCTGACTTTGGAGCACAGTGCCGGTGGGCAAAAAAGCATTCCTGAGTCCGGATTATAAGAGCTTATCAATAGAGGCATAAATTTATCAACAGAGAACTAAAAAAGAGGGAGATGTCACAATGTTTAAGAATTTTCGATTAATTGCGCTCGGTGCCGTGCTGGCGCTGGCTTCGACGCCCGTTTCTGCCAACGAAAACTACCGCCTGACACTCACCGGAGGCAGTCCGGCAGGACTCTGGTCTATGCTGGGGGCTGGAATTGACAGTGCCGTGCGCGCCAACCATCCAAACTCCGTTATAACCTATCAAACCTCTGGTGGTGGCCTGGCCAACGTGGCCATTGTATCGTCCGGTCAGGCTGAACTTGGCATAATTCATAATATAGAATTGAAAGCTGCAGCGGCCGGTGCCAAACCCTTCAAGGCACCCATAACCAATCTTCGTACGATTGCGGTTATGTACAATTGGGCACCGATGCAAATGGTGATAACCAGAAAATTTGCTGAAAAATATGGCATTGAAACCATGCGCGATCTGGCGACGAAAAAACCGCCCATCCGAATTGCTGTCAATCAACGCGGAAATATGGTTCAGGAAGCCAATCGTCAGATTTTTGCAGCCTACGGCATCACATACAAGGACATTGAATCCTGGGGCGGGCAGATTATCTACGCGCCCGGTGGTGAAATGGTGAACCTCTTTAACGATCGCCGCATTGATATGGGAGGTAATGGCGTGTTTGTGCCTGACAAACGATTTGTCCAGGTGTCCCAGAACATTGATCTGAAGATTCTGGCTCTGGAGCCGGAAGTCATTAAAACCGTTGCAGCCGCAACCGGTGCCGAGCCTTACGTCATTAAGGCGGGTGGATATAAATGGCAAAAACAGGACATAGCCACTGTTGCCTTGAGTGCGGTGCTGGTTGCCAGCGAAGCCATGTCGGATAAAACAGCCTACGAATTGGCCAAGGCCGTTGCCGGCAACGTCGATAAAATCCGCGAAGTGCACAAGGCGATGAGGGCACTGTCTCCTCAGCTCATGGCGACGCTCAAAGTGATACCCTATCATAATGGTGCCCAGCGGTATTACCGCGAAATCGGTTTGATGAAGTAGGCAGTCAATTTGGTTGCAGGATCATAATCAGGTCAAAAAGGTTCTTCCCCTTTTTGACCTGATTTGTGGATCAGCCGACCAGAGTGTTGTATGCAGGATTAATTCCGGGGCAAGACAGATGCAGCAAGACCAGAGCACAAGTACCCTTCAAGGGCTGAGAGCAATACTGTTTGCCGTCGGTGCCCGCCGCAATCCGCAAGGCTTTTGGAGGCTAATTGTAAAGGCCCTCGCCCTGGTTATTGCTGCATATATTTATTATGCCGCCACTGTGGCTGTTCTCGATCCATTGGTGTTGGTGGCAATTTTTCTGTGTCTTATGTTGTCTTTGCTATTTCTGGTGGTGGGTGCAAAGCAGGTATTACAGAATGATAATCCACCGGCCTATGACATTGGGCTGAGTATTGTGGCATCCGGGGTTGGTGTGTATTTCGTTTATAACGCTGACACTATAATCACGCGCATATCGCTGCTTGATCCGCTGTCGCCAACAGACATTGCCGCTTCAACATTATTGTGGGTGATGACTGTTGAGGCCACCCGGCGCACGGTCGGTTTTGGTTTAACAGCCATCGTTGGCATCATGATGGTTTATAATCTGTGGGGCGATCTCCTTCCCGGCACCATAGCTCATGGCCTCATAACCTACGAACATTTCCTCGACCAGACAGTTTTTACCACCAACGGAATTTTCGGGGCCCCGTTACGAGTAGCGGCAACTTATGCATTTTTGTTCGTAACTTTTGGCACCTTCCTGGAAAAAAGTGGCGGTGGTGATTTCTTTTTCAATCTGGCAGCCGTGGTCAGCGGTCGCAAAGTTGGTGGCCCGGCCAAGGTTGCTGTCGTATCGTCTGCACTATTTGGCACCATTTCGGGAAGCCCTACGTCTGACGTGGTGACAACGGGCTCAATCACCATTCCGATGATGCGGCGCCTGGGCTATCCTCGCGCCCTTGCCGGAGCCATCGAAGTAGCCGCCTCGACCAGTGGCGGTCTTTTACCGCCCATCATGGCATCGGCTGCCTTCATCATGGTAGAAGTGACCGGCATTCCCTATCTCGATATTGCCAAAGCGGCAATTATTCCGGCCTATTTATATCTTCTGGGCGTGTTTGTTCAGGTACATGTTTTGTCTAAAAAACTGGATTTGAAGCCAATGGATCCAGAGGATATTCCCCTTTTTTCCACAGTGATAAAAGAAGGAGGGTTGTTCATTCTGCCTCTGGCAATTCTAGTGACAGCACTTTTCAACGGCTATTCAATCAGTTACGTGGCAATTTTCGGAACCGTAGGGGTCTATGCCGTGTCTTTGCTGCGGCGGCAAACCCGGCTCGGTTTTTTTGCCATTTTAGATGTGTTTATTACCGCAACGCTCAGAATGGTGCCGGTAACAGCAGCCTGTGCAGCCGCCGGACTTGTGGTCGGCGGTATCAGCATGACAGGATTATCGGGAAAGCTTGCTCTCATCATTTTCGAAGTGGCTGGCAACGGCCTGATTATTGCGCTTCTGGTCACCGCTGCCATTACCATTTTACTGGGCATGGGAATGCCTACGCCCAGTGCCTATATTATGGCCGCTGTTTTGACCGCGCCAATTCTGATTAAACTTGGGGTGCCGATGTTGAATGCCCATTTCTTTTTGCTGTTCTTCTCCGTTTTATCGGCCCTGACACCACCAGTGGCGGTGGCTGCATATGCAGCTTCTTCGTTGGCTGAGGCCAACCCGCTTAGCATAGCCGGTCGTGCGGTGGGCCTGGCGGCACCGGCATTTGTCATCCCGTTCATATTCGTATTCCGGGCAGAACTCCTTGGTCAGGGAACCGCCCTGGAAATTCTGGGCTCGACATTAAGTGCCTCAATAGGTGTTGCCGGCATCGCCATTAACATTGCAGGTTATTTTCAAACTCAACTGACGTGGAGGCAAAGGTGCTTGGGCATAATCGGGGCATTTTTATTGCTGCTACCTGGCCTGTCTCTCAATCTTTTGGGATTTGCAATTCTGGCGGCTTCATTGGGATGGCCATCACTTGCAGGTTTTTTGGCCAAATCGAATGAGGCGCGGTTTCCCAAAAAAGATTAAAAAGTGAATTATGAAGGCCGCAGAATTTAAAATAGGAATTATTATACATTAATTAGTGAATAATAATTGCAAATCTCTCTAATTTATGCATTATATCACTTAATTAGAATCGATAAGCAAAATGGGGCGCGGAATGGAACGGGATGAGTTTCTGCTGTTCATGCAGGAAATTTCAAATGTAATACGAGATAGACCGCTTGATGCGGGGCTTGAAAGCCTGCTGAACGCCCGATTTCCAGCTGAAAGCCCACAGTTTACACGTCTGGTTGAATTGTGTGAATGTGGCGAGGCTGAAGGTTGGCTGATGGGCCGGGAGATGGGTGGCATCAGGTTTGGCCGCGCTGTAAAGCCCGGTAATCAAACCGGTCGGTTCAGTGTTGATGTAGTTCGTATGAAGAATACTGCAGGCCCGCACCATATTCATACCACCGGTGAGATTGGTGCAATAATGCCGATTTCCGGCACGCCTGAGTTTGATGGCAAGCCTAAAGGCTGGTATGTCTATCATCCCGGCTCCGATCACCATCCAACTGTAACAGGAGGTGAAGCCTATATTCTGTACCTGCTTCCCGGCGGGGAAATTGAATTTACCGGTAAATAGATGCCTGTCGAATGGGGCAATTAGTAATTGGGAGAAAATCGTTGAGCGCAACACCTGGCAATGCAGCAGTATACTTCATAGACCGGCACCGGTCCGGTGAGTCCGGTTCGAAGCCAGCCTTTATTGAGGCAGGGGGAAGGGAACGGACACTGAGTTACAGTGAACTGGCCAATCAATCTGATTTGATGGCCTCCTTATATGCTCGCCACGGGTTGCGGCGCGAAGACCGGGCGGCGATGCTGGTACTTGATACTATCGAGTTCCCGGTGATCTTTTGGGGAAGCCTGAAAGCAGGTGTCGTTCCCGTGCCACTCAACACACTTCTGTCGGCGGATGTTTATGACACTATTTTGCGGGACAGCCGTGCCCGCGCACTCTTTATTTCCATTGAGCTGCTCGATACCCTTAAACCGATATTGAAGGATAATCCCTATTTGCGAGCGATTTTTGTTATTGGCGGTGAGGCACCAGACAATACCCCGTCGTTTGGTGATGAACTGGCCAAAGGTGAGCCGGGTGAAGTGGTGGAAGTTGCGACAGATGAAATTGCCTTCTGGCTTTATTCATCCGGTTCCACCGGGCTGCCCAAAGGGGTGAGGCACGTTCATGGCAGTCTCAGGGCCACCTCTGATACCTATGGGCAACAGGTTTTGCAGATTAAAAGTGACGATGTGATTTTCTCTATTGCCAAAATGTTTTTTGCTTATGGCCTGGGCAACGCCATGACCTTTCCGCTTGCCGTGGGGGCGACAACTATTCTGCTGGCGACACGTCCAACGCCTGAAAGTGTATGCGCCGTCATGCACGCAAAACAGCCAACATTGTTTTGTGGCGTGCCCACACTTTATGCCGCCATGCTGGCCAGGCTTGAGGCAGGCGCATTGCAGGCAGGATTTAAAAAAGTCAGATACAGTATCTCTGCTGGTGAAGCGCTGCCTGAAGAAATCGGCAAGCGTTGGCGGCAAAGTGTTGGCAGCGATATTCTTGATGGTGTTGGCTCGACGGAAATTCTGCATATTTTTCTGTCCAACGCCCCCGGTGATGTGGCTTATGGTACTTCGGGAACAGCTGTTCCGGGCTATGATTTACGGCTGGTGGATAGTCAGGGCAGCGAAGTGGCTGAGGGCGAAATTGGCGAACTGCTGGTCAGGGGCGCATCGTCCGCTGATGGGTATTGGAACCAGCGCGACAAAAGCCGCGATACCTTTGAAGGCGTGTGGACGCGCACCGGCGACAAATATGAACGCCGTGAAGATGGCCGCCTGATCTATTGCGGGCGCACCGATGATATGTTCAAGGTCAGCGGTATCTGGGTATCGCCATTTGAGATTGAGCAGGCGCTGGTTTCCCATGCAAGCGTGCTGGAGGCAGCGGTTGTTTCGGCCCGCGATGACAAGGGACTTGAAAAACCCAAAGCCTTCGTCGTTTTGAAGACGGAGAATTCAGACGAAAATCTCCTCTCTTCACTCAAGGATCATGTGAAGGAAAAAATCGGCAAGTGGAAATATCCACGCTGGATTGAAATTGTTGAAGGGTTACCCAAAACAGCAACCGGCAAAATCCAGCGCTTCAAGCTGCGTGATGTCAAGAGTGATGCGTCATGAAATGGCAGACTGACGAGCCGGTGCAGATAGTCATAGAGGGCTGCGCCCTGGAAGCTTATTGCTGGGGCCCCGCACCAGGTGATGCTCCCACACTTGTGCTGTTGCATGAGGGGTTGGGATCAGCTCAATTGTGGAAAGACTTTCCCGGCCAACTGGCTCAACAGACCGGCTATGGCGTATTCGCGTATTCGCGCGCCGGGTACGGTAAGTCCGATCCTGTGCCCCTGCCGCGCCCGCTTGATTATATGACGCGCGAAGCTGTAGATATTTTACCCAAGGTGCTGGATGCAATTGGTTTTGAGCGCGGTGTTTTGCTTGGCCACAGTGATGGCGCATCGATAGCGGCTATCTATGCTGGCAGCATCGAGGACATGCGTATCCGTGGTTTGTGTCTTTTGTCTCCGCATTTTTTCACTGAACCTGAGGGGCTGGCCGCGATTGCGGAGGCAAAAATTGCCTTTGAGGCCGGAGATTTACACAGCCGTCTGGCACGTCATCATAACGATCCTGGCAATACGTTTCGTGGTTGGAATGATGCCTGGCTTGATCCCGGTTTTAAGGACTGGAACATAGAGGAAGTCATTTCCTACTTGCGCGTGCCCGTTCTCGCCATTCAGGGACGCGAGGATCAATATGGCACGCTGGCGCAGATCGAGGCCTTGAAAAACGGCCTTTATTCGCCGCTGGATTTTGAGGTTTTCGATCATTGCCAACACTCCCCGCACATCGAGCAGCGGCAAAAAACCGTAAATGCCATTGTTGAGTATTTAGGCCGCCTTGATCGCATCGAAGCTATTGTTGGAGTGATTTAATGAAGTTCAAAAGTTACGTTTGCGGAAACTGGATCAACGGATCGCAACAGGGGAGGCCCTTACACAACCCGGTGACGGGAGAAGTGGTGGCCCATGCGGATGCCACAGGCATTGATATGGGTGCCGCTTTGGCGTTTGCCCGCACTCAAGGAGAGGCGGCACTCGCTGAAATGACTTTTTCACAACGCGGCACTGTGCTTAAGGAAATTGCTGCTGTTCTGGGGGAAAATCGGGAAAAATACGATGAAATTGCGCGAATAAACTCAGGAAATACGGATCGGGATGCCGTAATTGATATTGATGGCGCCATTGGAACTCTTAAATACTACGCTCACCTGGGCAAAACATTTGGTGACACCAAAACCATCGTTGAACCGGGTCAGGACCAACTGGCAAGGGATGCGGTTTTCTTCTCAACCCACCTTTGGACTTCACGACCCGGTGTCGCCTTGCAGGTGAATGCTTACAACTTCCCTTCCTGGGGGATGTGGGAAAAAATCGCCGTCGCACTGCTTGCCGGCATCCCCTCCATCGCTAAACCGGCAACAGCAACGGCGTGGCTTTCACACGAAATGATGCACGATGTACTTGCTGCCAATATCGCCCCGATGGGTGCCCTCAACATTGTCTGCGGCAGGGGAGAGGGCTTGGTGGAAAACCTTCAGGCAATGGATTCTCTGGCATTTACCGGTTCGGCTGAAACCGGGCGGATATTGCGCGCAAATGCGAATATCCTGAATGTTGCGCCAAGGATGACAATTGAAGCAGACAGCATCAATGCAACCATTCTGGGCCCTGATGCCAGCGCTGATAGCCAAGTGTTTGATCTGGCCGTGAAGGAAATCGTCAAGGCTCTCAGTATCAAGGCCGGGCAATTATGTACCAATATTCGCCGCGTTTTTGTGCCAAAATCAGTTCTCCCTGTCTTGCAGGAAAGGATTGTCGAAAAGCTTGCTGCTTTGAAGATTGGTAACCCGATCAATCCCGCTGTTGCGATTGGCCCTCTCGTTAACACCCAGCAAAGAGACATCGCATTGTCAGGTATCAAACAACTGACGGCTGAGGCTAGGATTATTACTGGTGGTGATATCCCGGTGGATTTGATTGATGCTGATCCCGAGGTTGGCGCATTTGTAGCTCCCACCTTATTAGCGTGTGCCGATCCACAGGCGGGAAAAATTGTTCATGACCTTGAGATATTTGGGCCCTGCGTCACCCTGATGCCCTATACATCTCTCAATGACGCTGTTGAGATGGCCGCGGCTGGTGGTGGCTCGTTGGCTGTGAGCCTGTTCTCCAATGACCCCTCGGTTATAGCCACAACCGTTGTCGCGCTGGCACCCTGGCATGGCCGGGTTATGGTTGTCGATGACAAGGTCGGTCATAATCATACCGGCCATGCAATCGTCATGCCTCAATGTGTTCATGGCGGGCCGGGCCGGGCTGGCGGTGGTGAAGAGCTTGGAGGTGCGCGCGGCTTGCGTTTTCACATGCAAAGAACGGCCCTGCAAAGTTCCCCGAAACTCCTGGATGAACTGAGGGATTGTGCGGTTGAGTTGGCGTTATAAATGCATTATATTTCATAAAATTATCTATATTTTTGTAAAACTGACCAAAAATTGTAAAAAGTTATTGATTTATGATAAATAATGCATCATATATGAATAATCTTGAGTGAGGATAGCTGTCATATGACAAAAACTATTGATTTTCAGACGGATCCGCAGCAATACCGACATTGGCGTGTAGAGTATGATGGCGAAATAGCCACTCTTTATATGGATGTTGACGAGAAAGGCGGGTTGTTTGATGGTTATGAGTTGAAGCTCAATTCTTATGATCTGGGTGTGGATATTGAGCTTGCCGATGTGGTGCAGCGCATGCGCTTTGAGCATCCGCAGGTGAAGTCAGTTGTTCTGCGTTCGGGCAAGGATAATGTATTTTGTGCCGGGGCCAATATTCGCATGCTCGGCGGCGCTGCCCATACTCATAAGGTCAATTTTTGCAAATTTACCAATGAAACCCGCAACACTTTTGAGGCAGCGGGTGATGAGTCCGGGCAATATTATATCTGTGCCGTTAAAGGTGCATGCGCCGGTGGTGGTTATGAACTGGCGCTCGCCTGTGACCATATTATTTTGACTGATGATGGGTCATCAAGTGTCTCTCTGCCTGAAGTGCCGCTTCTGGCAGTCCTCCCGGGAACCGGCGGACTAACGCGTGTCACCGACAAGCGTAAAGTCCGCCGCGACCTCGCGGATGTTTTTTGTTCGCTTGAAGAGGGCATCAAAGGCAAGCGTGCCGCCGACTGGAATCTTGTGGATGAAGTGGTACCCAATTCAGAATTTGATGCCATTGTGGCGAAACGGGCACAAGAATTTGCCGCGCGCTCCAAGCTCCCGTCCTCAGCAGCCGGGATTGAACTGACACCGCTAAATCGCACCATTGCTGGTGATGGTTCCGTTACTTATTCGAGTGTGAAAGTCCAGATTGACAGTGCTGCAGGGATCGCCACAATTCACATTGTCGGACCAGCGGATGCAGCTCCTGTATCAACGGATGCACTTGCAGTGGAAGGCGCGGAAACCTGGATGTTGCGATGCGCCCGCGAACTTGACGATGCTATCCTGCATCTGCGGCTCAACGAGCTTGAGATTGGTGTTCTCATTTTCAAAACGTCTGGAAATCCGGAGTTGCTTGCGGCTCATGAGAGCTTTTTAATTGACAATAAAGATCACTGGCTTGCCAATGAAATCCTGCTGTACTGGAAGCGCGTACTCAAGCGGATTGATATGACCTCTCGATCCCTGGTGGCCCTGATTGAACCGGGCTCGTGTTTTGCTGGCACTCTGGCTGAAATTCTCTTTGCCGTTGATCGTTCCTATATGGCAGATGGAGAGTTTGAAGGCGATAACCGGCCGGTTGCTGCAATCAGGCTAAGCCAGGTCAACTTTGGCTCTTACCTGATGTCGAACGGGCTCACCCGGCTTGAGACACGGTTTTTGGGCGCACCTGAAAAAATTGAACAGGCTGAGGCCAAAATCAACAGCGCGCTCGTAGCTGAAGAGGCGAGTGATCTGGGGCTGGTGACTTTTGCCTTTGATGATATTGACTGGGAAGATGAAATTCGTGTGTTCCTAGAAGAACGGGTGAGTTTTTCACCCGATGCCATGACCGGGATGGAGGCAAACCTGCGCTTTGCTGGGCCCGAGACCATGGAAACACGGATATTCGGGCGGTTGACCGCGTGGCAGAACTGGATTTTTCAACGCCCCAATGCGGTTGGTGAGACCGGCGCCTTGCAACGTTATGGCACCGGCGTTCGTGGTGAATTCGACAAACGCCGGGTTTAAGAACAGATTTTGAGGAGAAGAAAATGGCTGAATTAATCAACGTAAGTTACGATACTCAAATTCCCAACAATGTTTCGCTGTCAACCGATCGCCGCGTTCTCAAGGCGCTGGAGCGCTGGCATCCCGGCTATATTACCTGGTGGAAAGGCCTGGGCCCGGTGGGCTTTCAGGAAAGCAGTGTTTATTTGCGCACAGCGGTGAGTGTTGATCCCAAGGGCTGGGCTAAATTTGACTATGTTAAAATGCCGGATTACCGCTGGGGTATATTGCTGGCACCGCAAGTTGACGGGCGCACCATTCCGTGTGGTGAACATTATGGCCAACCTGCGTGGCAGGAAGTGCCCGGTGAGTACCGCTCGATGTTGCGCCGCTTGATCGTCATTCAAGGCGATACCGAACCTGCGTCAGTCGAGCAGCAACGCTTTTTGGGCAAGACCGCGCCGTCCCTTTATGACATGCGCAATCTGTTTCAGGTCAATGTTGAAGAAGGGCGGCACTTGTGGGCAATGGTCTATCTGTTGCAAAAATATTTTGGTGCTGACGGGCGTGAAGAAGCCGATGATTTATTGCGCCGCCAGTCAGGCTCAGAGGAAGCGCCTCGCATGCTGGGAGCCTTTAATGAAGAAACGCCGGACTGGTTGTCATTTTTCATGTTCACCTACTTTACCGACCGCGATGGCAAGATGCAGCTGGAGAGCCTTGCTCAATCCGGCTTTGATCCGCTGTCGCGCACCTGCCGTTTTATGCTGACTGAAGAAGCGCACCATATGTTTGTTGGCGAAACCGGAGTGGGCCGCACCATCCAGCGTACCTGTGAAGCGATGAATGAAGCCGGCATCACCGATCCCTATGACATCGACAGGGTGCGTGCGCTTGGGGTGATCGATCTGCCGACAATCCAGAAGAAACTCAACCTCCACTATACATTGTCTTTGGATCTGTTTGGCGGCGAAGTTTCCACCAACGCTGCCAATGCCTTTAATGCCGGTGTCAAAGGGCGTTATCATGAAATCAAGATTGAGGATGATCATCAATTGAAAGAAGCTACGTATCCGGTTTCGGAATTTACGGAGGGCAGGATTGAAGTCAAAGACGCGCCCGCTCTGACGGCTATTAATATGCGCTTGCGCGATGATTACTCAGCCGATGCTGCCGGCGGCGTAAAACGCTGGAATGTCATCATCTCCAAGTACAACATCGACTATCAGATGAAATTGCCGCATGAAGGTTTCCATCGTCAGATCGGGGTATTTAGCGCAGCTCCGATCACCCCGCAGGGAGATGTTGTTGCCAAAGAAGAGTGGGATCAACGGCGTGATGAGTGGTTGCCGTCGAAGGCCGATGGCGATTTCATCCAGTCATTGATGAAGCCTGTATGGGAGACTGGCAAGTATGCCAGTTGGATCGCCCCGCCACGGATTGGCATTGACAACAAACCCGGCGACTTTGAGTATGTGCAGTTACACATGGCATAGACTCAGGGGCATAAGTCGATTTACAAGAGCATAATATGGCAAGAGATTTGGTAGATACTCCTGTTAAACAGCATTTGATTGACCCGGAGATTTGCATCCGGTGTTACACCTGCGAGGAAAGCTGTCCGATTGGTGCGATCAGTCATGATGATAATAATGTAGTGGTGGATGCGGCGAAGTGTAACTTCTGCATGGATTGCATTTCTCCGTGCCCAACAGGATCGATTGACAACTGGCGGGTGGTAACAAATGCCTATTCGCTCGATGAACAGTTTCAATGGCTGGATTTACCTGACCAGCAGAAAGTGAGTGCTTCGGCAGGTGAGGCTGACACAACTATCGAAGCACTTGATGAAGCCATGGCAGCTCTGTTGGCTGAAGCCCATCAAGGAGCAGGCGGCAAAGCCACAGCGCCAGCATCTGCGTCAAAACCTTTCGTCAATCTGTTCAACCTTTCCCATCCGGCTGAAGTGACTGTTCAGGGTAATTTCCGCCTCACGGATGAGAGTGAGGAGATGGATGTACGCCATATTATTCTCAATTTCGATACGGTCAAATTCCCGGTGCTGGAAGGCCAGAGCATCGGCATAACCGCGCCGGGGTCAGATAAAAACGGCAAGCGTTATTTACCGCGACTCTATTCTGTTTCCAGCCCACGTGATGGTGAGCGCCCCAATACCAACAACCTGTCACTGACGGTAAAGCGCGAGAAACACGGTGTGTGTTCAAACTATGTGTGTGATCTCAAGCGCGGTGACACGGTCAAGGTCACCGGGCCGTTTGGAGCAACTTTTCTTTTGCCCGATGATCCACAAGCAAAGCTGATCATGATCTGCACCGGAACCGGCTCAGCCCCGTTTCGGGCATTTACCATGCGGCGGCAGCGCACCATGCCCGATGTTGAGGCAAGTATGCACCTGTTCTTCGGTGCCCGCACACCTCAATTGTTGCCGTATTTCGGGCCGTTGGAAAAAGTGCCCGTAAAGCTTCTCGCCAAACATTTTGCCTATAGCCGAATTAAAGGCTGTACCAAAGAATATGTTCAAGACAAGTTGCGCGCCGCCGGCGCAACCATCGCCGGACTGCTTGAAGAGCCCCATACCCATATTTATGTCTGTGGCCTTAAAGCCATGGAAGCCGGTGTCGACAGTGCCTTTGGCGAAATCGCGAATAATGCTGGTCTAAATTGGCAAGAAATACGCGATACAATGCGCGAAGCTGGCAGGTACCACGTTGAAACTTACTGAGATTTCCCCGAACGACAGTGATGCGGAAACTGGCCAACAGACCAGGCCCACGCCCTTTATCCATTCAATACGGGTGGGTTGGGCTGATTGTGA
The DNA here is from genome assembly GCA_021775515.1 of Hyphomicrobiales bacterium. Taxonomy (GTDB): domain Bacteria; phylum Pseudomonadota; class Alphaproteobacteria; order Rhizobiales; family JAJFHR01; genus JAJFHR01. Next base: position 17,322 of record JAJFHR010000033.1, read on the forward strand.
TCCGGCAGAAATCGCTTTCACCGGCAGAATACCGAATTTTGCACTTGAAGCCATCGACATCTGGTGGCAGCAACATGTGGGGCTGGACTGGTACCAGCTCAATATTGACCGTAATATCGGCACACCATTTGTTCATATGAGTGTCGACTTTAAATCTCCGGTTACCCCTCGCCATAGACTGGAATGTGAGGTGTCTTTAATCCACATCGGCAACAGCTCGGTACAACATTCGGTCCGGGGGATCCAGGCTGGGGTTTTGTGTTTTGAGGGCCGGTTTGTCTCTACTTTTGTGGATGCCAAACAAATGAAAACGCGGCCCCCGCCCGCGGATATACTTGCTGCACTCAACCTTCATCTATAGCAGTCCTGCCTGTACCGGGTGGCTCAGCCCCGGGCTATTGTGTCGGGTGAGATTATGCACTATGTTGCAATGATATGAGCGAAATAGTTACATTTTCAGGCAAGGTTACCTCAACGGATGACAGGTCGAGAGCAGACGATGTCAAGGTTGCGCAACTGTTATTCGTCGTTGGGGAACGCGTGCGTAATGCACGTGCGCGCAAGGGGATTTCACGGCGGGTTCTCTCTGAAACTTCCGGGGTGTCGCAGCGCTATCTGGCGCAATTGGAGAGCGGCACAGGTAATATCTCGATTGCTTTGTTGTTGCGAATAGCCACGGCACTGGATTTTCGTATTGAGTGGCTGGTGAGCGAAGAGGATCCGTGGGATTCTGAACTGGCATCAATCTCCTCCCTGTTTCGCAGCGCGACCAAAAAGCAGCGTGATAGTGTGCTGGAGATACTTGATCCCGAGCACCCCAATCTGCACCGGGCCAACAGATTTGCTCTTATCGGTCTGCGCGGTGCCGGAAAATCCACCCTCGGCCGCCTGGCTGCTTCCGAAAACAAAGTGACGTTTTTAGAACTCAATGATGAGATTGAACAGGCCAGCGGCATGCCGGTACGCGAAGTATTTGCACTTTACGGACAAGAAGGTTATCGCCATCTGGAGCGTCAATCTCTGGAACGGATTGCCGCCACCCACAACACACTCATCTTAGCGGTTGCAGGGGGTATCGTGTCCGAACCTGATACGTTTAATTACCTGCTGAGGAACTACCATACGATCTGGCTTAAAGCTGAACCGGAAGAACATATGGCGCGAGTGCTGGGCCAAGGCGATGAACGCCCGATGGCCGGCAGTCCCGATGCCATGGAAGAGTTGCGCAATATTCTGACCAGCCGCGAAGCACTTTATTCGCAAGCAGAATTTGAAGTCAACACATCAAACACCACGTTAAGTGAAAGTCTCGAAGCCGTGCTTAACACCATGGAAATCAACCAGGACATCTCAAATTAAAGTTGCACGGCAATAATAGTGCTCTGTGGTTCATGTTTGTTTCTCCAGAAAAGTTACCTGATTTCACATAGACCCGACCGGCTTTAACGGCTGGTTTTTCAATGACGTACTGTTATTCCAGCCAAATAGCTTATTGAAATATAACGCATAATATGCAATATAACGTCAAAATCTATTTACTAAAGGAATGACATATGCCGGTACGGGTAGAAATACGCGCACAAACCATGGTTGTTGCACTCGAGAACCCGCCGGTTAATGCAATCGGTCAAGAAATCCGCAAAGGTCTGCTGGAGACGTTTAGCAAATTGGCGGGTAACGACGATATTTTGCGGGTGATCTTAACGGGTTCAGCGACAGCGTTTGCCGCCGGCGCCGATGCGCGCGAATTTGACGGCCCGGCGTTGGAGCCGCATCTACCTGAGGTTGTTCAGGCAATTGAAACCTGCGGCAAACCATGCATAGCGGCAATCAGTGGTCCGGCATTAGGCGGCGGTTATGAACTGGCCCTTGCCTGTGCGTATCGCATTGCCGCCCCCGATGCCTTGCTGGGCCTGCCCGAAGTCACCTTAGGCGTGGTGCCGGGCTCAGGCGGTACTCAGCGCCTTTCTCGATTGATTGGCATTAAGTCTGCTGTTGC
>JAJFHR010000321.1 GCA_021775515.1 Hyphomicrobiales bacterium
GAGCCGGGCTCCCTGCTCATCGCCTATTTTGTTGAGAGGAGCAATTATATCAGTTGCAAAACGCCCGGCCTCTTCCAATATAGCCCCAACAAGATCAGCGCTAAGATCAGGAAACAATCCTTGATCGACAAGGTCATTCAGTCCGCTAACATTATAAAGAGCGTGATGAATATCGCCGATCTGGGCGTCATAACTCATAAACAAATCTCCTCAGGGTCGAATACTTCCGTGGTCCGGGCCAGCGGAGTTGGTAATTGGCAGGCAACACGATATAGAGATTAACGCCAGATAGACATAAGGTCGAGTGCTGTGAGCGGTATTGCACAAACGAGTATGCAGAACATGAGAATTGAACCGGCGAATGATCGCGCCATCACAAAAGCAGCACGGCTGTTGCAAGACGGTAAACTCGTGGCTATCCCAACCGAAACCGTCTATGGGCTCGGTGCAGATGCCACCAACGATTTGGCCGTTGCCGCGATATTTGAGGCCAAAGGCAGGCCGCAGTTCAACCCCTTAATTGTTCATGGGGCAAACGTTGATGACATTGAAAAATATGTAAAATTCGATCCACTCTCGGCCAGGTTGGCTGCCCACTTCTGGCCCGGTGCGTTAACGCTGGTATTACCTAAAAGACCTTCGTGCGGCCTTTCGTTGCTGGTTTCGGCCGGGCTGGACACTGTCGCCGTGCGCGTGCCTGCGGCAAGCATTGCCCAGGCCATCTTGAAAAAGTCCGGTGTGCCGGTCGCTGCACCTAGCGCCAATCGCTCGGGAGCCATTAGTCCGACTACCGCTGATCATGTTGCTGAAAGTCTGGGAAATTCTGTTGATTTGATTGTTGATGCCGGTGCCTGCGATTTAGGGCTTGAATCTACAATCGTGGGAATTTTTGACGCCGGACCGGTTCTCTTGCGCCCCGGGGCTATATCATCGGGGGAAATCGAGGACGTTTTGCAACAGCGGTTGATCAGAAGCACCGATGCCGAAACTACTCCGCAGGCGCCTGGCCAACTTCAAAGCCATTATGCACCCAGAGCACAGCTAAGGCTCAATGCCGAATTCGTTAAAGCCGGCGAAGCCCTTTTAAGTTTTGGCGCATCTGTCCCGCCAACTACGGGGCCGGTGGTCAACCTGAGCGATTGCGCAGATCTCAGGCAAGCTGCAGCCCAATTATTTTCCGCCTTGCATGAACTTGACCGCTCGGGCGTTGAGGCAATTGCTGTTATGCCAATTCCCCAGGAAGGGTTGGGCGAAGCTATCAACGACCGTCTAAGACGTGCGGCGGCACCGGTTAATCCTTTTCTCGACGCTGGTGACGTCCTGGGCTAATCTTAACAGACGGTCCAACTCTTTAGCCAACGATCACGAGACTTCATGAATATAAAATCTGACGATAGGGATGGCGAGGAAATCCGTCCCAACAAAATGCTTATCGCGCAATTTGTCGATATCGTAGGCAAATCAAACGCCATTTGTGATCCGCAGGAAATGGCCCCCTACCTTGAGGAGTTGCGCGGTCTTTATCGCGGCAAAGCAGCCGTGATTCTGCAACCTGGCTCAACCGCGGACGTGTCGAAGATTTTGAAACTGGCCCATGAGACCAATACCACTATCGTCCCTCAAGGCGGAAACACCGGGCTGGTTGGTGCGCAAATACCTTTTTCTTCCGGCAGCGAAATAGTTCTGCAATTGGGCAGAATGAACAAGATACGGGCAATTGATGCGCAAAATAATTCCATTACCGTGGATGCCGGCGTTGTGCTTCAAACCATACAACAGGTGGCAGATGACAATGACCGCCTGTTCCCGCTAAGCCTTGGCGCGGAAGGTTCGTGCCAGATCGGTGGAAACTTGTCTACAAATGCCGGCGGCACGGCAGTTTTGCATTATGGCTCCACTCGCGACCTCGTGCTTGGTCTGGAAGTTGTTATGGCAGATGGGACAATTTGGGATGGACTGCGCAAGTTGCGAAAAAACAATACGGGCTATGATCTCAAGCACTTATTTATTGGCGCGGAAGGCACTTTAGGCATCATTACAGGCGTGGTTTTAAAACTCTTTGCCAAACCAAGATCAAAAGCCACGGCTTTTGTTGGTCTTAATAGTATTGACGATGCCCTCAAAGTCCTAGAAATGATGCGCTCAGATGCCGGAGGTGTAACAAGTTTTGAAATAATCGCCCGGATTGCTCTTGATTTTGTGCTCAAACACGCAGACGGCACGCGCGATCCTCTTAGCGGTAATCATCCCTGGTATCTTCTTATCGAACTATCATCGGGCGAAGCAGATGGTGCGTTGCAGCAACGCCTGGTGAATGTTTTGGGAAAGGCGCACGAACTCACCTTAATTTCAGATGCTGTTGTAGCGGAAAGCGAAAGCCAGCGCCTTGCTTTTTGGCACATCAGAACAATGATTACTGAAGTGCAAAAATATGAAGGCGGCAGCATTAAATGCGATGTTGCCGTGCCTGTTTACCGTGTGCCAGAGTTTTTGCGGCAGGCTGATATGGCACTTCACCGGATCTTGCCGGATGCGCGTGCGTGCTCATTCGGGCATCTGGGTGATGGTAATGTTCACTATAACATTAGCCAGCCTCTTGAGATGGATACAACAGAATATCTCGACATGTGGGAAGAAATTTCGGCAGCAATCCATGATGTGGCACTAAAACTTGGCGGCACCATCAGCGCCGAACACGGCATCGGGCGCCTGAAGCGCCATCATATGCCTCATATTAAAAGCGATGTGGAGCTTGAAATGATGCGGAGGATAAAAACCTTATTTGACCCGACGAGAATACTTAATCCCGGAAAGTTGCTTTGATGCCGAGCCTTGAAATTCGTGCGGTGCACGATGATGAACTCGATCAGGTTGTTGATTTATGGACTGAGTGCGGATTAACACGCCCACACAATAATCCCCACCGCGATATTGAGTTTGCCCGATCCCAATCGAACGCCGAAATTTTCGTTGGCCTAAATAAGGGTAAAATTGTTGCCAGTGTGATGGTCGGTCACGACGGACACCGGGGCGTGGTTTATTATGTGTCGGCAGATCCTGAGATACGCAAACAGGGGCTGGGACAACAGATCATGACGGCTGCGGAAGATTGGTTGATAGATAAAGGGATTTGGAAGTTAAACCTGATGATTAGACCGGACAATGTGGCGGTAAAGACATTTTATGAAACATTGGGCTATGAGATTGAAGAAAGAACCGTCATGGCCAAGTGGCTTTCAAAACAGGGATAGTTGATCGCCGGGGGGTTATTCAACCGGGTCTGTTTCAAGTGGGACATCTGAAATCGGCTCAAGTAACCCGGGATCATCATTTACCACTTTGTTCACGCTAATGCTCACCCGATGAAAAACAAGAAAGTCATCGGGAGCTGGTTTTAACCGCATGCAAGCCTCTTCAGCGGAAAACTCCTCAGTGTTGAGCCATACCTCATAATTCCCCTCGTCCAGGATAACCGGCATTCGGTGATGAATGGATTTGAGCGCGTCATTTGCCTGGGTGGTGATGATGGCTGCGGTTTCAATCTCACTGCCGTCTACGCCTTGCCAATGTTCCCAGATACCGGCCATGGCAAACAATCCTGCGTCTTTTTTTTGAAAATAATAGGGGTTAGGAGCGGCTGCATCGGTGCGTTGCCATTCATAAAATCCGTTAGCTGGAAACAAACATCTTCGCCGAACGGCAGCGCGTTTAAACGATGGTTTTTCCAGAAGTGTTTCGGCTCTGGCATTAATCAGCGGTCGTGAGGGATTAAACTCTTTTGCCCACGAGGGCACGAGCCCCCACCGAACCAGGACAAATTCTCTTTCACCTGCATGCAATCGGACAATTGGAACGGGTTGAGACGGGGCGATATTGTGCCTGGGCGGGAAATTTGGTTTCGCCTTATAGTCAAAATGAGCCCTCACCGCCTCTGGTGGCGAGGTTATGACAAAACGCCCGCACATAGATTTTCTCCCTCAAAAGACGATTTTCATCATCTCTTAACAGTCTTCTGAATTGACGCACTTGCATGCAACAATTTCGCATTTTCGTAAACTTTTAGAAACTTTACTCCGGCAAAATGATCACCATAAATTTATACAACTAAGTTGTCATGGCATCACGCCGTCATCTTCTATGCAGCGGCCCAGTTGATCTACGGTTAATAGGACAGAGCCCATAAATGTTCGCCCAAAGCAACACATTATCATCATCTGGTCTCCGTGGCGCAAAAGGGTCGCCGTCTTTTTCGGCTGCAGAAGAGATAGTGGAGTTACGCCGGCAAATTGTCGGCACAAATATCAATTCACAGACGTTTTTGGCAACAGATTACCTAAATCATTTCAATGAGATCGTTATGCTCATTGAGTTAACTCCATCTATGCCCGATTGTATTGAGGATATTGGCTCGTGGCATCCAAAATCCTATGAAGAGCATTTCACCGAATCAGGGTTCAGCGACAAGGAACTGGCAATCGCAGCCTACCAACATGCACCCGATCTGGTCAAAAAACGTTTTGATGAAACGGTCGCCGAGCTGGACCGTAGCATTATCGATGCCATTGAATCTCTCAAGGAAACCCTTGAAATGGATATTCCTGAGTATTTGTCGCTACTGTGTGAAAAACTCACAGCTGAGCTTAGACACCTTATTGATACGGCGAGCGCTATTATAAATGGTCATCACGAAACGCTAAAAGTTGTCGCTCACACCACGACAATCACCACCGAAAATGATTCAATTGAGAAAACTCAGGCAGCCGTTGATGAACTTTTTGGTGATTAGGTAGAACTTTAACCACGCAGTCTTTCAAAAATCGCTATTTTTCTGGTGAATACCGGCAGGTGTGAGAATTCCGCCATTAGCGGTTTGGCGCGCTGCAAGCCTTCTTCACCAAATCTTGTTACTATCATATCTTCTATCCATATGTCGGCCTTGGATTGATGCGCCAGCCCTAAAACGCCCGCATGTTCCTGTTCCTGACGATGGTTGATAATGGATGCGTTGAGCGCTTCGAGGCCTTCTCCACTTACCGCAGAAGCCAAAATTACCGCCGCACGGGCCGATGTTTCATCTTTGACCCGAAGATCTAGAGCCCCTTCTACGTCTGCCAATGCAAGTTGTGCGCTAGCTCCCATATCGGCCTTGGTAATGACGATAATTTGCGGCAATTCCATAATACCGGATTTCATGAATTGCACGCTGTCGCCGGATCCAGGTTGAACACAAAAGATGACAGTATCGGCTATGTCCGTAATTGTTGTTTCGGACTGGCCTACCCCTACAGTTTCGACAATCACCCAATCATACCGGGCACGCATTAACACCATGGCGGCATATGTGGCTTGCGATACGCCACCCAGCCGCCCTTTGCTGGAAAAGGAGCGAATAAATACCTCCTCATCCGCAGGGTCCGACTTCAATCGGATGCGATCACCTAACAAAGCGCCGCCGGAAACTTTAGATGAAGGATCAACCGCAATTATACCAACCGATAGATTATTGGCGCGAAAAACCTCAATCATGGCTGACGTCAGCGTAGATTTGCCGACACCAGGCGGGCCGGTTAATCCCAGCACATGAGCTGTTGGAGCGTCGTGGGCCTGATCAAGCAAAACTGTCAGTTCCGGATCGTCGGGATTGGCCTCAATTGTAGATAGAATGTGGGCAATAACCCGTTTTCCCGCAGTTGCAAGTTCATCAAGATTTGGCGGAATATCAGGCATGGCTCAAACCTTAAGATCAGGCTTAATCAGTGTTGTTTGCAGGCTGAATTGAAATAGCCGCCTGCGCCGCTGCCAGGCGTGCAATCGGCACCCGGAATGGCGAGCAGGATACGTAATCAAGCCCAATCTCATGGCAAAAAGCCACAGATTCCGGGTCTCCGCCATGTTCACCACAAATACCAAGCTTGATGCCGGGACGAGTGGTCCGGCCACGCTCAACACCGATGCGGACCAGTTCACCAACGCCATTTTTGTCGATGGATATGAAGGGATCAACTTCCAACAATCCCTTGGCGGTATATTCATTAAGAAAACGTCCGGCATCATCGCGGCTTATACCAAATGTTGTCTGAGTAAGGTCATTGGTGCCAAAGGAGAAAAATTCCGCCGTTTTCGCTATTTCTTCTGCCACTAGACAGGCACGGGGCAACTCAATCATTGTGCCGATGAGATACTCCAGCTTTTCACCGCTTTCTTCCTGAACTTTCGCAGCAGTTGCTTCAATACGTGCCGTTACATTATCCAGTTCTGCCTTTGTAGCAATCAACGGCACCATGATTTCGGGAATGACCGGTTTGCCGGTTTTTCCCGCTGCTTCTATTGCCGCTTCAAAAATCGCCCTGGCCTGCATTTCGGGAATTTCCGGATAGGAAATGGCCAACCGGCAGCCGCGATGACCCAGCATAGGATTAAATTCGTCCAACTCTGCAACGCGCATACGCAGGCGATCCGTCGAAACTCCCATGGCTTGTGCAACCTGGGTTATTTCATCCTCACCTTTGGGCAGGAATTCATTTAAGGGCGGATCCAGAAGACGGATTGTTACGGGAAGGCCGGACATGATTTCGAATAGTTCAACAAAATCGGCCCGTTGCATCGGTAAAATTTTATCGAGAGCTGCTCGTCTACCAGCCGCTGTTTCAGCCAATATCATCTCGCGGACTGCAACAATTCGCTCACCGTCGAAAAACATGTGCTCCGTTCGGCTAAGCCCGATGCCTTCGGCGCCGAATTGCCGGGCAGTACGGGCATCAAGCGGTGTTTCAGCGTTTGCTCGAACCCCCAGGGTGCGGACCTCATCAGCCCAGGTCATCAAAACGCCGAAATCTCCGGAAAATTCGGCTTTCAATGTCGGCACTTCACCCTTCATCACTTCGCCGGTAGATCCGTCAATAGTAATAAGGTCGCCCTGTTTTAGGCTAACACCAGCAGACGTCATGGTTTGAGTTTTATAATCAATATAGACGGTGCCGGCACCGGAAACGCAGGGTCGGCCCATGCCGCGGGCGACAACCGCAGCATGGCTGGTCATGCCACCA
>JAJFHR010000322.1 GCA_021775515.1 Hyphomicrobiales bacterium
CCTTATCGCGTATCCACCGCGACCGTGTTATTGAAATAAAATTTGACCACCCTGAGACGATTAAATTCAAAGGCGAAAAACATGATTTCGAAGAACTCATGGGCAACTTGCTCGACAACGCCTTTAAGTGGGCGCAAGGCAAAATTGTTGTCACAGTAACCCAGGCCTCTCCCAGGCAAGATGCCGGAGATTTGTTGTTGCTTATTGTTGAAGATGACGGTCCCGGGTTAGCTGAAGAGATGCGATTGGAGGCGCTAAAACGAGGCAAACGGCTGGATGAATCAAAGCCTGGGTCAGGCTTGGGTTTATCGATTGTTACTGAGTTGATAGATATTTATGGTGGCGAAATAAAGCTTGGGGATTCGCATCTGGGAGGACTGAGGGTTGATGTGATCCTACCCAAAGCCTGAGCAATAACACTTGTTTTGAAAATCAATATACGGCGGCTAATTTGCCGCCATCATGCCGTTTCATACAAGGTTAATAAAATTGTCGGAATTCAACGAATTCTTAAATGCTTGCGCCGCATACTGTTTTCTTATGGCCAAAACTTTTTGTTGCAGTGGCAAACGACATTAGAATTTTATGAAGATCGATACTGAGAAGCAAGATAAACTCTCTGAGCGCCTGGCTTCTTTATCGGCAGAGGCCGCAATTGCCTTGATGCGCGAGGTAGAGCGCGACAAGCTGCGTGGAGAAGACACTTACCCGCACGATTTTGTCTGTAGTCAGCTTAGAAAAACTATAGAAGAAACCGGACTCAAGGTCGACCGTCTTGGCTCTCCCAGAAGGCTATTCTGCGAGCCATTTGAGGTTTTTCTCGTTGACGAAAAATCTGATAGCGATCAACGCGGCGCGATCTCGCGCAAATCAATCGCGCCAATCTGGAATTGGCTTTTAGGCGAGTTATTTTGTGATCAACTGCCAGTCCTGGAAGTCGAAATAATCAAGGCGCTTTTGGATAACGAGCCTGATTGCGCCAGACAATTGATGAAAGAGTTCCATAAGGAAGCCGGCGATAGGATTTGGGCAGAACTTAGTAAGGTTGAAGAGGGTTCACGCGCTCATTTGGGTTATAATGTAAAATTTGGCGGAATTGGGATTTTTGAGGATGCGCTTGAAATTGCCAGAGTGTTGCAAATTGCCCCTGCCTTCAATCGACTAAGCAAACAGGTGCAGTCAGGGACAACTCTGCAACACGATGAAGATATTCACCATTGTGTTGGTCTTTACCGGCAATTCGTCAATTCAGCCTCTGCACATGCTGAATTGGGGATGCTGTTGATCGCCGCGCGCTTGAAAAACCGCTACGAAATACTCAAAGTTGTACGAAACCACATTGGTACGGACAATTATTCCGTTGCAATGAAGGACCCGGCTTTTGTCAGTGGAACCACTGTGCTTTTTAACCTTGAGCAAAGTGTCGCCGAAGCAATCAAGATAATCCCGCAATATGATGATTTTGGCTTTGTCGCCCACAGGATTGCAGAATTTCATAGTTGTGCCGAGTTATTCACCTCATTTTTCAACATCACACCTAATTCATTGTGGGGCAGCAGGCTCATCCAAATTCGCAACGACCTTTCATCAGCGATTCAAGTGCAAATTGAACAATTGCCCCGGTTGATTAACTCCATACGCTATCATGGTGACAGCGGCTCAAATTTCCAGACACACAAATCCGCAGGGCCAAACAGCGAACCTGGTCCCAACAACTATGATGTCAATCAGGCAATTTTCACCGCCAAACTTTTGATGTTGTCAGGAAAATTCCTCAGCCAACTGTCAATTTATGACGCGGTCACAAAAGCTAAACATGATGCCAATAATTTTATTGAGACCGTGGCAGAAAGGATTGTTTCCGATCTTGCCAAAGCTGTGGGTCAGGAAAAACAGGTTGTACAGAAGTATTTCAAACCGATGGTCGATTTAACGTTGATCATCCAAGGCAAAGAAATTGCTGCGCTATTGGAGCGTCGCGGAGAGGCAGCAGCACGCTCGGCGCCGATCCGCAAAACAGCCGCTACCTGAGATTTTCTTTAAAGTTTCCTTAAAATGGCCGAGTATTAAATTCTCTAAACCGTCTTGGCATTCTGTGGAGTAGATTCTGGAGTTCCCCGCTCGCGGTAAGGCGTGCGCCCGAACAGCGACCGGTAACACTTTGAAAAATGCGAGGGCGAAGAAAATCCGCAAGCCAACGCAATGTTGATTACAGACTGATTTGTCTGTAACAGCAGCAATCGGGCTCGCCGCAGACGCAAATCGAGATAAAACCGTTTCGGAGTGCGGTCCAGATAGCGTCTAAAAAGTCGCTCCAATTGGCGTGTAGACAGGCCAACCTGTGCGGCCAGCTCACTGGGAGGTAACGGTTCTTCCAGATTACACTCCATAGTTTCGATAATTTTCACCAATTTTGGATGACGCGCACCGATACGCGCAGGTACTGACATGCGCTGGTCCTCATCAGGGAGGCGAATAGGCAAGTGCATGACTTGCTCCGCTACATCCTCTGCGAGCGTAGGTCCATGTTGTTTAGATATCAGAGTTAGCATAAAATCAATTGTTGCCGTGCCGCCGGCGCAGGTAAAGCGATTGCGATCGATTTCAAAAAGTTTGCCGGACAAATCTAGATCAGGAAATGATTCGACAAATGACGGAATGTTTTCCCAATGCGTTGTGCAGCGGTAACCATCAAGCAATCCAGCAATCGCCAAAACATGACCGGCTGTGCAAAGAGATCCAATGTCGCGGCCCCGCCGCGCAATCGTTCTCAGCCAGTTGATGAGCGCTTTTTGGGTATTATGTTGAACGTTAAGGCCGCCGCAAATAACAACCGCAGCGCGATCATCGACTTCTTTGATGTTACCGTCAGGCGTAATAACCAGACCACTTGATGCTGGTACAGGCTCGCCATCAGTTGTGTAAACTTTCCATCTGTATAACTCGCTGTCGGCCAGCCTGTTGGCAATCCTGACCATTTCGATCGCCGAGGTCAGCGGGATCATTGAATATTCCGGCATAAGTACAAATGCGAAAATTTGCGGATTTTCGCGTGGGGGATCACCAAACATTCATTCAGCCAACCTACCTGAAATAGCCAGTTTAACGTTGCATCATAATTTGGCCGAGCATGCACCCGATTTCAAAAAGACGCAATGAAATTGGCGGCCAAATTGGAAAAATCCCGTCTCGCATTACCTGATAAATATCAGACAGTTGGTTCAGTCTGCGAGCGGAAAAGTTCAAGCCGGGTATCTTCATGGGCTGTTTGCAGCAACCATTCCCATACATAATTTGCATAGGATCTAAAGACATAGAGATCAACAACATCGGGGTTGCTGCGGACAAAATGAACAAGAGCGGCAACATCGGCAAAAAGCAATCGTCGGACCGTGCCGGGATTAAACTGAGGCAGGGTTAGATCAACGGACGTGCCCTTGATCAAAACTTCGCGAACCTGATCCCCGGTGAGTTGAATGATGGTTCGCGCATCACTCATATTACAAGCAAAAGCCAAATTTTTGGCAAGATTTCCCGACAGATCGGACCATAGTTTATCCTGGGCTTTAAGTGGCACGGTAATCAGCCACTGGTCGATGGATAACCACAAAACGGTTGTGTTGCCTTTTTTCACACTGGTTCGGGGTGAGGTTGGCAATTCAACCCCCAATACGGCCGAGACGTTTTTCATAAACGCCTTATCGCTGGAATTTCCCCGCAGGTCGATCATCGCGACATCTTCGCGTTCACGCATGTCAATCAGCAACGGCTGGCTTTCCGCATCCTGCGCCCGGTGCTGCAGGGCCGTTGTACTGGGCAGATCAGGCATTTTGGCGTTTTCCCTCTTTATCGTAAAAAACCGGATCGACAATTGTGGCGCTTACAACCTTGTCTTCTAAAGGAAATTGAAGCGTTTCCCCCATTTTCGCCCGCCCGTCCTTGATGAGACCAAAAGCAATAGAACGCTTCAGTGTAGGGCTGTAATAACTCGAAGACACATGGCCGATGGTTTTCATTGGTGGTTTATCCAAAAGCACTTCAACCGCATAGGCTCCGTCAGGCAAAATTTCTTGCGGATCTTCTGTCAATAACCCCACCATCTGCTTGCGGCCTTTACCAGCCAAGTAGGCTCGCTCCAGTGAACGTTTGCCAATAAAATCTTTCTTCTTTCTGGAAACCGCCCAGGACAACCCAAGGTCATGGGGGGTAACGGTCCCGTCCGTTTCATCACCGATAGCAATAAAACCCTTTTCGGCGCGCATCACATGCAAAGGTTCCGTCCCGTAGGCGCTAAGGCCGAACTCACTGCCAGCCTCCACGATCATCTGCCACAAAGCCAGTCCTGAATTAGCCGGAACAGCGATCTCAAATGACAATTCGCCTGAAAAACTAATTCGGTATGCGCGGGTTAAAATGCCACAGAGCTGCCCTTGTTTGTAGTCCATCGGCGCGAAAGCCTCGGCGGAAAAGTCAATATTTCCTTCAAGTTTTTGCAAAATTTCGCGTGAGCGCGGCCCGGCGATTGCAAATTGAGCATAATTCTCGGTGACAGGTGTTATGAACAGTTTCAGCTCCGGCCATTCAGTTTGGTGCCACTCTTCAAGCCAGCCGAAAATACGGTCGGCATTGCCGCTGGTCGTGTGAACCAGAAAATGATCATCGGACAACCTGACGCTCACGCCATCGTCGATCAGAAAGCCATCCTCATTCATCATTAAACCATAACGGCACCTTCCAGGATTTAACGTGCTGAAAGTGTTGGAATAAATCCGATCAAGGAAGGTTGCTGCATCCGGTCCCTTTAATTCAATCTTGCCCAAAGTTGAAAGATCAATAATGCCGGCCTGCTTACGGGTAGCAAGAATTTCCCGATTGATCGCGGCCGCCCGATTTTCATTTTCTTGCGGATAACAATAAGGACGGCGCCATAGGCCAACGGGCTCGGGGTCGCTGTTATTTTGCACATGCCAACTCCAAACGGGTGTCTGCCGTACCGGCTGAAATAGATGTTTTGCCCTGCTACCTACAATCGAACCGAATGAAAACGGCGTAAAGGGCGGGCGAAACCGTGTGGTCCCGGCAGCAGGAATAGTGGTGCTTAATGTGTCCGACAATATCCCTAATGCATTGATGTTACTCGTTTTTCCCTGATCAGTTGCCATGCCCAGAGTGGTATACCGCTTAAGATGTTCAACCGAACGGTAACCTTCTCTGGCCGCTAATTCTATATCTGCTGCAGTGACATCGTTCTGGAAATCGATGAAATGTTTTGTACCCTCATTTTTCGCCCCCAATGACGGTGCAAACCATAGCGGCTCCATTGCCGACGGTACTTCTTGCCAGGCCTTTGGACGCACCACTTTTTTGCCACCGGATTTTCCGGTAGCAGATTTAGCCGCCTGCGATCCGGCATCAAATGATTCAGCGGTCAGGGTCGGAAGATCGAAACTGCCGTTGGCTGCGCCGATCGCCGAAATTGCCTCCGTTGTAGAATCAGGACGGAAGGATTGCAGCTCGTCATCAAATTTCACAGAGCCGTTCACATGGCAGAACAGGTGGGCGGTGGGGTTCCAGCCACCTGACATGCATACCAGATCACATTCAACTCTCTCAAAAGGCGGCGCTAGACGGCCGGTTTGAGTTCTGGCGGCAATTTGAACCCCCTCTATCGAATTGCCGCCAAAGCTGGTTTCGACGTTGGAAATAACGGCTCCGCGTACGATTTTGATACCTGCCTCTTCAGCCCGGCTGATTACCGCCGAACTGGCGTTTTCGCGACTGTCAATAATTCGCGGCACCGACACGCCAGCCTGTTGCAATATAAGCGCCGTCAAATAGGCATCGTCGTTATTAGTGAAAATGACACCGCGTTCTCCCGGCGTTACCCCATATCGAACCACATATGCACGTGCGGCCGAGGCCAGCATGACACCCGGCCGGTCGTTATTGGCAAAAGTTAGCGGGCGTTCAATGGCACCGGTAGCAACAATGACCTCTTTTGCCCGCACCTTCCAAAGGCGGTGGCGTGGAGTGTGCGGGGTCCGATCCTGTTCGCTGAGGTGGTCATTGATACGTTCACACATTAAAACCCAATTGTGATCGTAATGCCCGGTTACGGTGGTGCGTACAAGCAGATGTACATTTTCTGCCTTTGCCAGCTTTGCGACAGCCGTTTTTACCCATTCCAAAGGTGCTGCACCATCAAGTGTGCCGTCAATACAGTCCGAAAACCCGCCAAAACGCGGCGCAAGATCAGCTACTATTACCCGCGCACCTGTTTCAGCCGCTGCTAAAGCGGCTGACAATCCGGCTATCCCTGCGCCTGCAATCAAAACATCGCAATGAACATGCACCTGTTCGTAGATGCTCTTATCAGCTTCCTCCGGCACAGTTCCAAGGCCTGCGGCGTGGCGGATTACATGCTCATACTGCGGCCATAGTTTGGCTGGCCACATGAAGGTTTTATAATAAAACCC
>JAJFHR010000323.1 GCA_021775515.1 Hyphomicrobiales bacterium
AGAGCGCTACGTCTTCTCATCAACCGCAACAAAATTCTGGCAAAGGAAAACCTTGATGCAGAACGTCGAGACCAGAGAACTGCGGCTGAACGTGGACTTGTAAGTAGCGCAATCAGCGTGTGGGAACAACAAAGAGGTGAAGATGCTGATCCTCCCATTATTTCAGAAGATTTTGGGGAATTAGCCTCAGAAGTTGGTGGTGTCGAAATTGACTGGGCCTCGTCCGACGGTAATTTTGAGAGTACAAAATCCTCAGCAATCGCCATAGTTTTGGAAGCGTATGGAGTGTTGGGACAACTGGACTCAGGCGACAGAGCCGCCCTTATTCGAGATTTACTTAAGGTGTTGGACGAAGCTTAATGACAACACCTGAGGATGAATTCGATAATGATATTGGTGAAGCTGTTTTGCCCGTCGAAGTGGATGAAACCGCCGTTCCTATTGCCTTGGATACCTTACAGCCTTGGCATAGACCTCGAAAACAATTCATACGTGAGCGCCAATGGAGAGCTTGCGCCGAATTGTTGATACAGAAACTTAAAAATCAAAATGCACCATCCATTAGGCCTGGGAAGCTAAACTACCTTACTTTGCCAGGTATCGACCATTTTGATGTTGAAATTCTTGGTACATTGGCCGTAGATTCCGGGCTGAAATTGGAAGCCACTGGCTTTCTTTCTGAAGCTGAACGGGATCCCATTAAGGCCCGCTCACAATTTCGCGCGGATACACTTATCAAGCGTGGACTGATGGAAGACACCTCGATTACTTTTCCATATCGGTTTGAGGATATGTCAAATCGCCAAAGCCAAGCATATCTTGAAATAAAATCTCGCGCTCCATTTCACATCATCAATATCGACGCGTGCGGGTCAATCGCTGCGCCCACCGCTCTGCATTCGGCCAGAATTATAGATGCACTACACCGGCTTGTTGAACTACAGCTTGGGACTATGCGAGATCCATGGTTACTTTATCTTACTACAGACGCAAGAGAGGGAAGCCTTTCTACCACGGTAAAAACCGCACTTGACGACGCAATTCGACAAAATGCTGCCGCATCGAATGAATTTCGTGATGGCGCGATAAATTGTTTTGGTCTTGCTGGTGATGATCTGGAAGCAGCACTTACTGGAACTCTGACTAAGCCAGCGAGGTTCGTCTCCAAATTCAGCCTCGGATTTGCAAAGTGGCTTCTCCATAATGCCAACGATCAGAGCTGGGATGTAAAATGCAGACCATTCTTCTGCTATTCCACAAGGCCGCACGGAGAAAATGAGGTTTCAATGCCATGCTTGGCATTTGAGTTTCGCCCGCGCCCGGTCTTGTTGGGAGACCGGTTCGGTGCAGTAAACCCTAAAAACCCCGATCTACCAGAACCTCCAAACTATTCACTCGAAGCGCTCAATAAAACAAGAGATATGCAAAACTTGGACACTACGCTTGCGGAAGACGACGCCCTTAGAATCGAATTTGCGCAGAAGCAGCGAGATTTATTGCAGGGAGCTGGCTATCATGCTGCAGCATTAGATGCTTTCGATGCAGAACATTTGACATAGGTGGCAGAAGTAATTGATTGCGCGATTGCTTTTGCGAGCGGAGGAGGAACCGCTTCGCTTACCTGGGAAAGCTGAGCTGACAATGTTCCTTTTAAAACAAAGTTTTTTGGGAAACCCTGTAGAAGCAATGCCTCATAAACACTGAGCCTGCGCTTACAGTCCGGGTGGATATGAACCTCGCGATGCCCATATGAAGCCGTGTAGCTCGGTTTATCCCAATCAAGTGTTTTGAAGCTACGACCTGTAGATCGACCTGGCGTGAGAGTGCCATCTGTAAACTTTTTTGATTTTGGCGTCATGCACCAGTGATTGGGATGGGCCGGATAAATGTCGATTTCCTTTGATTGATTAAAATAAACTGGCTCAGGCAGACCGGCTATAACATCTTTTACGGTTAGTCTCTTTTTCTGTTCAGTTGGTTTGATCCAGGCGTAATGATGGCTGGATTTTTTTAATGCAACGAGAATGAGACGGCGACGTGTTTGGGCAACTGCATATTTTGACGCATCGTAAATATGTGTATGAACATCGAATCCCTCAGTTTCCAAGCGTTTAACTTCCGCCTTCAGAAGACGCCCTCCATCAGCTTTTGCGACCTCTGGGACATTTTCCATAACAATAAAATCCAAACAATTCCGGTTTCTGTGAATCCTAAGTGCAAGATCAAAGAAGGCCCTAACCATTTTAGATCTGGGGTCATTTTCTATTTTTGAAGAATTCCCTCGACTGAAACTTTGACAGGGTGGGCCTCCGATAACACCGTTTGGGTTGAATTTACGACCATAATCATTATCAAGATCGCCAAGTTTGATTGAGGATACATCTCGGATGAAACCTGATTTCTTCTTGCGGTTATGATTATGCGAAACGATGGCTGGTTCTCGAAGGTCGTAAGCAAGGCCTATTTCGAAACCAGCTTGCTCAAACCCTAGATCAAGGCCACCACACCCGCTGAAGAGGCTGAGAACCAATGGTCTGGTGCCGGAATGTTCGGAAATACTACGGGGCATAGCTACGCCGTCGGGCCTTTTCATGTTGCAGAAGCCGACAAATTTCATTGTTGATTTGCGAGATTGAGCCCATAGTTTAAGCAATAAACTGCTTTTCTGATAATTAGAAGGCAAAAATGTATTGCATTTACACCTGTTCAGAAATCTCATCTACACAGTATGATGATCACGGTGTACAGAAATCCTCGCTGCACTTTTGCTTGATGATTCCGATATCCTGCCAGCAATCCGGTTCGCAGCAGCCTTGATTGGATCATTTGCCAGATGGGCGTAGCGTGCTGTCGTTTGAATTTGTGTGTGGCCCAAGAGTTTTCCGATCATAGGCAAGCCCTCACCAACGACCAGCCCGTGACTTGCAAATGAGTGGCGAAGATCATGAAGGCGGACATCGTCGAGTTCAGCGATTTTTCGAATACGCCTCCATGGATGCTGTAAATCCGTCAAATGCGCTCCAAGATTTTTTCCCGTAACAACGAATTCATTGTCATCCAGTTTTTCGATTGTCGCCAGTTTGTCCAATACGGCAGTGCCTAAATGGACAGTCTTTGCGCCGGTTTTGGAATCTGGCAATCGTAACTCTCCAGCGTCGAAATCAACGTGATTCCATTGAAGCGTCATAATCTCGTTCAAGCGGCAACCGGTCAGCATGAGCAGCCAAATTGCATTGACCGCCGATTGAGTTTCCAATTTTTCAGTTTCGACCTTTCGCAAGGCGTCGCCAAGACGCTTGTATTCTTCATCAGACAGGAAACGTTCGCGTTTCTTTTCCTTGTATTTTTTGACATGGCGACATGGATTTGATCCATCAGGACGCAAGCCCCAAACCTCGGAGAGGTTAAACATTTTTGAAAGCACGCCGAGTGTTCGGTTTGCCTGATAAGGTTTGTGACTAAGGTCGTAGTGAAGTTTGGCAACATCTGTTCGCACGATATCTATGACTTTTCGTGTGCCAATTTTTGGATTGATGAATATCTCCACAGACCTTCGGTATTCCCGTGCAGTGGTGGCCCGGCAATGTATCGGTACATATTCACCCAAAAAGCGTTGACCCAGTTCCTTCATTGTCGGTGATTTTCGTATCCGGGAATATTCCGCCGAGGGATCGCGACCAGCTTTTGCATCCGCAATAATCTCTCGTGCCGTGATTCTAGCCTGCTCGACTGTAATAGGCCCATGGGTACCGATTGTCATTTTGATCTGACGACCGCGACAGCGGCTTTTTACGATATAGGATTTCCTCCCA
Source organism: Hyphomicrobiales bacterium (assembly GCA_021775515.1). Taxonomy (GTDB): domain Bacteria; phylum Pseudomonadota; class Alphaproteobacteria; order Rhizobiales; family JAJFHR01; genus JAJFHR01. The sequence continues at coordinate 3,813 of JAJFHR010000323.1, forward strand.
CTGGGGCGCATACGAACACCGAAGCCAGCCAACGCATCGTCCCAGTGAACAATGTCG
>JAJFHR010000324.1 GCA_021775515.1 Hyphomicrobiales bacterium
GGGCGAGAAGGCCGGGTTGGTGAATTTCGCACTCAGTTAACGCCGATGCGGTTGATATTATCCTCGCAACCTTTCCTAGGAGGCATGGAGCCAAAATATACGGACTATATTATTTTCGGCAGCCTGCAATGGGCCCGTGTTTCTTCGTCATTTGCACTTTTGGAAGAGACCGATCCCTTAAACGAGTGGTTCGAACGCTGTCTGGATCTCCATGGTGCAATAGGCCGCGCAGCGCTGGTTTAAGGTGAGGGTATTATCTCGAAATGCCAGAGCTGTTTCAAACTTATGACGAACGCGGAAGGGCTCTTGAACTGGTCGAGCGGACAAAGGTGCACGCCAGCGGGTTGTGGCACCGGTCATCGATCGTTTATTTGTTTCACCCGGACGGGCGGATGTATGTACAACGCCGGGCTGCGGCAAAAGATCTCTATGAAAACCTGCTGGATCATAGTGTTGGTGAGCATTTAATACCGGGAGAAACCTACCTTCAAGGCGGACATCGCGGGTTACAAGAGGAACTGGGCGTTGCCGGTGTGGATTTGCTGCCGATCGGCGGCGAGCGGCGATTGCGGATCGACTATCCGCAATTAGGCATTAAAGATTTTGAAATTCAACAGGCGTTTCGTGGAGTTTATGATGGCACCTTAGAGGTGGACCCGGTTGAAGTATCGGAAGTCCGGCTTTATACGCTTGAACAACTTGTCGGATTGATCGAAAAACAACCCGGCAGCTTCACACCGTGGTTTGCCGGAGATCTGGTGGAATTCGGTTTTTTGCCGCCCGATCATCGTTTTCACTTGCTGCCAAGCAATCGATAGATTTTCGTCCCGGGCCGGCCATCGGGTTTCATACCGTATTTCGCCTGAGCTTTTTTGATTGCAGCACGGGTTATCGGCCCAATGCGGCCATCGGCTTCACCGATGTTGTACCCGTTTTCGATCAAGCGTTTTTGCAAATCCAATCTTTGCGCCCGCGATAATCCCGGGTCACTGGTCGGCCAGGGCGTTCGAAAGGGCTTTCTGCCTTTCAGCCGGTCTGAGAGGTGCGAGATAGACAGGGCATAGGCTTCAGCGACGTTGTAGGTGTATAGCACATCAAAATTTCGCAACACCAGGAAGGCTGGACCGGTGCGTCCGGCAGGCAATATCAATCCGGCTGACCGCTTGCCGGTAAGTTTGCCGCCATTTATCCTAACTAGCCCGCGACGGGACCAATTGGCGAGCGAGGTTTTTCTTCTACGGCCTACGGGGCCTTTGTACCCTCTTGGCAGCCTGACCTCAAAGCCCCAAGGCTGGCCGGTTCGCCAACCGCCCTTTTTTAAAAAATTTGCGGTTGAGGCAAGTGCATCAGGTACCGAATTTACCAGATCCCGCCTGCCGTTTTTGTCAAAATCAACAGCCAGGCGCTTGTAGGTCGAGGGCATGAACTGAGTTTGGCCGAAGGCACCTGCCCAGGAGCCCTTAAGGTCTGAGAGTTTAATATCTCCGCGCGAGACCAATTGCAGGGCGATGATCAGCTCACGTCTAAATAATTTGGCCCGCCTGCCGCCACAAGCCAGATTTGCCAGTGAATTGGGTGTGAAAAAATCACCTTTAAACCGGCCGAAATCGCTTTCGATACCCCATAAGGCTGCAATAATATATCGGTCAATTCCGTAGGTTTTTTCAACCAAGCGCAAGGTACGATTATACCGCTTCATCATTGTTTTACCGGTGCGGATGCGCTCATCATCCACCAAAAAAGCCATATAGTCCCAAATGTAGGTGCGGCGTTCTGGCTGAGTGCGCGAAAACCTTATGGTTTTTTCATCATATTTTATGTTTCCCAGAGCCTTGTTTGCGACCGAAGCACTAACGCCGGCCCTGATCGCTGCTTTCTTGAGGCCGGCAACGCACGATCTCAACGAAGCACTGGCAGGTTGAAAGGAAAATAAGGTAACCGCAAAGACAACAAACAAGGCGGTAAGGGAATTTCGTATTTTCATGATTGACCTGGTTTCCGGTCCAAAAAATATTGGGTTAAATTCGTTCAACGGATTAGTGCCTGCAAAGCGCCTGACATTGAACTTGCCTGACATTTATAATCCTAAAGTGTAATAATTGTGAATATCAATGACGACCTAAACCGGTGGTCGAGTTTGAACGAATGGGAGAGGGTGTCAGATGAAAGCTTCGAATTCGGTCGAGTTTACCGGGTTTGCTGAGGGCGGGATAAAGTTTTTGAGCGACCTTGAAGCCAACAATAATCGTGTGTGGTTTCAGGCAAACAAAACTATGTTTCAAGAACAACTTGAAATGCCAGCAAAGATGTTTTTGGCAGAAATGTCGCGGCAAATAAACAGTCAGTTCTCATCGATGGTTGAAGCGAAAATTTTCAGAATTTACCGGGACACACGATTTTCAAAGGATAAAACGCCGTATAATCCTTTCCTGCGAATGGCGTTTGTTGATGCCGGTCCCGAGGCCAAAGGACGGTCGTTTTATTTTTCGCTTGAACCTTCCAGCTTGTGTCTGGGGGTAGGTTGCCTGATGTTCGATAAATCACATCTGGAGCGTTATCGGGAAGCTGTGATTAATCAAGAGTTGGGAGGAAAGCTTATCAAAATTCTCGATGAGGCGCAGCGTGCCGGTCTGAGATTGGATGAACCGGAACTAAAACGGGTGCCGCGGGGATTTGACAAAAGTCACGTCCAGGAAGCGCTTTTGCGGCGCAAGGGACTGGCAATCTGGTTTGACGGCGACAACAGGGATGTTGTCGGGCCGCGTGCGGTTGAAAATTGCCTCGCCCAATTCAAACGTATGGCGCCTCTTTATGAATGGCTGGGCTCAATATGAATGACCAGGCTCAATCGGATGAGCGGTCTTCTAGCCCTGGCTTTGAGTTGCAAAAGTGTTTTTATGAATGTCGCAGGTGATCAATGGCATATGATGAAAATCTGGCGAAACGGCTGACTGCGTTGATGCCGAAGGTTCGCGGACGAAGCGAGAACAGGATGTTTGGTGGATTTGGATATCTGCTCAACGGCAACATGTGTGTGGGTATTAATGGCGACACGCTGATCGTACGGGTAGGGATAGATACCGCACAAAAGATACTTCAGGAACAACACGTACGGCCGATGGATTTTACCGGCAAGGTAATGAAAGGCTGGGCGACAATAGATCCGCCGGCGATCATACAAGACCAAGACCTAATTCGGTTTTGCCAACTCGCCATCGATTTTGTGCAAACATTGCCAGCGAAATAGCAAAATTACTGCACATTTTTCAAAGAAGGCTTATAGTTCGGGGTTCATTTTTGAGATGACTTGAGAATACGGAGTGCACGATGTTGTTAGTCCGGATGCTGCGCAGTGTCGTCAAAAAGGGTGAAGTCTTGGTGATAGACGCTAGCGGCCGCCAATGGGCGGTGGGTGATGCGGCAACCGGCCCCTCTGTGACCATCAGGCTCCATGACCCCTCGGTGAGCTACAAATTTGCCTTGAATCCGCGGTTGTATTTTGGTGAATCCTATATGGAGGGCCTGTTGAGTGTAGATGGCGGCACGATATATGATTTTATGGATGTGCTCGGCTTGAATATCGGCACCGGTACCTTTAACCGCGCTGATCGC
>JAJFHR010000325.1 GCA_021775515.1 Hyphomicrobiales bacterium
GGCTTTTTTGTGTCGATCCTGATTGGATGTTTTGTTTCGCACCCGGTGTTGTTTGGGGTCCCGTTTGGGCCACCAAACCTCCAGGAAGGTTTCTTGCTGATCTTCCTGGGAGCGAGCCGAGGTATCCATCTTTCCAGTCTGAGGTATCTTGCCCGGGGTCACGGCGGCCGGTTGGGTTTCGAGCTCCTGCGGACCTGTTGTCTTCACCGGCGGTTCAGATGGGATTGAAGTAGAAGCGGCTTCCAGTGCCGGTTTTTCATTCGAACCCGGTAAAGTTTCCTGGGCGTTAGAATCGGGGACAACGGTTTTTTTAACTGCACGCCGCTCCATTTTATAGCCCAAGGTTTTCAGGATTTCGGTAAAATCATCACCGGAACAGCCGACAAGCGACATCATGTCAGCCGTTACCGTAAAGCCGCCGCCAGCAACCGATCCCGCCGGTCTTATGGCACCTTCTGTTTCTGGTTTCCAGAAAATCAGAGGGCGGATCATGTCGGCCAATCGTTCAAGCATATCGATCCGGACTGCCCGTGTTCCACATACTCTAAATCCGACGGGGCGGTAAAATCCCTGCGGTGCGGATTTATCAATGACAAAAGAGGTGAGGCCCTGCTGCGGGGGCTCAGGAACCTGGTCAAGTGTAAGGAGGTTTTGCTTTGCTCCGTTCAGGGCCCATAACAGAAGTGTCCACTTAACGGCTGCAGGTTTAAGCAGGAGAGGGATAAAAATATGGTAGGCGCCAAATCTTACGCCATATTTCCGAATTTGTTTTCTGAGGTTTTGATCCAGTAATTTGATTTCAGCCGACACCTCGTCGCGAATGAGGACACCGAGTTCTTCGCATAATCTAAATGCGATGCCGCGACCCAGCCCTTCAATGTCTTGAGCATTGGATAAGTTGACAAGTGGCTCCAGATGTTTTTCGATCTGAGTGCTGATGAAGGTGTGCAGACGTTCTTGAACCAGTTGACGTTCAGTGCCGGACAGTTGCTGATCGGCTATAATATCAATTTCAGGTTTGAGAATTGCCGGGCCTGCTTGAAGCTGGGCTACCGCCTCATTATTCCAGTAAATTCTGCCGGCTTTATCGATGGTAAAATCTGCGTCAACTGAGTTGGCAAATTGATGGGCCCTTTCAGTAATCTTTTCTGCTGTCGCCTTAAGCGAGGCTGCGCGTAGGGCCTTGCCCTGCGCTCCGCCGGTATGATTATCAGGGATAAAGCGAAAGCCCTCAAGCTTGCCGACAAATTCTCCCTCTACCTCGATCTCACCGGCGGTGTTTATTTCAGCCATTAAATCGTCTTTCTCACGCAACCGTCGCATAAGAACGCTGGTTCTGCGGTCAATAAACCTTTGAGTGAGACGGTCATGCAGAGCGTCTGATAAACGTTCCTCAATTGCCCGGGTGCGCTCGCGCCAGGATTTTGCATTGTCCAACCAATCGTGGCGGTTGGCAACAAAAGTCCAGGTTCTTATATGGGCAATTCTGGTCGCAAGGGTATCAATATCACCATCTGTTCTATCGGCATAGTCTAACTGCTTTTGAAACCAATCTTCCGGAATTGAGGAGGCATCAGACATAAGAAATTTATAAACCGACCCTAACAGGTTTGCATGATCACTATCGGTAATATTGCGATAATCAGGAATTTGGCAGACCTGCCAAAGCCTTCGTACCGTGTCGGGAGATCTTGTCATATCAGCAATTTCCACATCCCTCCCCAAAGCTTCAAGCGCCAGCACATCGCCGCTGGCCCGTGCCTTGGTGAACCCGGGTTGTTGCGGGGGTTCTGCCAGACTTTGCGCCAGGGATTTCAAAGTTGAGTAATCCAGGCTGGTTGAGCGCCATTGCAGCCGCTTTAAGGGATCAAAGCGATGGTTTTCGATCTGCTGCACGGTTTCAGTGTTGAGAGGCATGGCATCGCCGGTAACGCCAAAAGATCCATCGTTCATATGTCTGCCGGCCCGACCGGCGATCTGGGCAAGTTCGGCTGGTGTTAAATCGCGATTGCGGATGCCATCAAACTTGCGGTTGGCAGCGAAGGCTATGTGGCCGACATCCATGTTCAACCCCATGCCGATTGCATCTGTCGCCACCAAAAAATCAACCTCGCCGGATTGATACAAAGCAACCTGGGCATTGCGGGTGCGCGGACTAAGCGCACCCATGACAACGGCAGCACCGCCTCGTTGACGGCGTATAAGCTCGGCTATGGCATAAACGGCTTCAGTAGAAAAGGCGACGATGGCGCTGCGCCGGGCAAGACGGGTTATTTTTTTCTGCCCGGCGTAGGTGAGTTGAGAAAAGCGCGGGCGGGTGATAAAATTTGCCGACGGGAGGATTTGTTCAAGCAAGGGGCGGATCGTTTCTGCGCCCAGCAACATTGTCTCGGAGCGGCCCCGCCAGTTCAAAATCCGATCTGAAAATATATGGCCGCGTTCTTCGTCCCCGGCCAGTTGAATTTCATCAATGGCGATAAACTCAACCTCTGCCTCGCGCGGCATGGCCTCGACGGTGCAAATATAATAGCGGGGATTTTTTGGGACGATTTTTTCTTCGCCGGTGATCAAAGCAACGTCGTTTGGCCGCTTTACCTTCAATACCCGGTCATAAATTTCCCTAGCGAGCAATCGTAGTGGCAAGCCAATCATTCCACTTTCGTGGCCCAGCATTCGTTCAACCGCAAGATGAGTTTTGCCGGTGTTGGTCGGCCCTAAAACGGCCGTCACATTCCGGCCGCGGGGCGATCTGGAAGGATGGAGGGGTTCTGTCATGAGATGGATCAACGCAACTGCACCAGACAAGGATTGAGGGTATCTTCATGAGCGGTCGCAACTGCGATTGCAAGTAGGAAGATGTGATGAGATTAATTATTCGCCCCAAGTGTACCAATTTGACACAAATTTGTCTCTGGCTATTAACTGATGGAACGCGAGAGGAACAAAATGTGCCCGAATCACTGACCGTCGCAGATTCAGGTTTTGTTCACCGCTATATATTGAATTTTAACTAGGACTGGTAGCCGCGGTGGCCGACAAATCTTTTGCGGAGAGAATTTTCTCCGCTGAAGTGGTTAATTTTTCCAAGTGAGGTCTGAGTGAATTCTTAACGTGGCCGGGGTAATTTCCCGTTGTTTTGGTTAGGCAATAGAATCCATCGTGAACAAACGGTGTCCGAATCGCTTACCTGGGTATTTTCCTTCTTCGTTCCCGGCCATATATGGAGCGCTTTAGGAAATTCCTTCCGCCTGATTGCGGGTTTTAATCATGGCCCGGCGGAATTAGGCAGTTTGCACCGTTGAATATTAACGCAGTTGTTTTGTTTTGGGACGGTTTTGCGGGGTGGCCAGGACGCCTGGGGGCCGAAAACTTAACAGAATAGCACAGGCCAGCCCCGGGGAAATCTTATGTGTGTCTCTTTTTACAGATTCATTTGACTCACTTAAACCCGTTGTCTTGCGTTTGTCTTTTTCGCAAAACCGGTGCCCACTTTTGCGAGACACGCTTTAAGGCAGTCCCGGCAAAGATGTTTTTGTCGGCCGCGGGCGCCTAAACGGTCCCGAAACAATCTATATTTATATTGTAAGTTGCAGCGTTTTAATTGTTGAATGCGTGCTGTGAGGCGGATATCTGCTGACCGTTAAGTGTGCCCGAGGTGATGAGCGCGGTAACAGTGGCCCAATTGATGGTGCCGACAGCCTTCACCGGGATATATATGGTTTTGCCGGTTTTGGCTGATTTTATTGGCGCAAACCACAAGGTGTATGCTGGCGTTGGTTTTGCCCGATAATTTTTCATTTTCTTTTTTGAATACCCGGCAATGGGAATGTTTTTGAACTGGCATTTATAGGCAGGGCCAGAATAGGAGCCCGCGTCGCCTTTGCGCAGAATTTCCTTGCCGATGTAGGTGAGTTTAAAATCGAATACCTTGCGGCCATCAAATGATCGGATGTTGCGGCGGCAGAGTTTATCATTGGAAAAGGCAATGCTTACCAAGGCGGTCAAGGGGTCGGGAAAGTTGGGTTTAAGCACTTTTTCTACGGCAGCCAGACGGAATTCATTGGGTTGAGGAACCGTATTAACCTGCTGCTGCTTTTTTGCCGCCCATATTATCTGCGCGGTTTTTTGGCCCTTGCTGCTTTCTGTGCGGGATTGGAATTCCTGCGGCTGCGGATTTTGGGAGTTGATCGCGCCGCGTGCGCCGAAATAAGAGACAGACCGGGTAAAAAGATTGGCAACGCCCTTGGTGGAAACCTGCGATTTGACCAGGTAGGATTTACCGTCGAAAGAAAGATCGAATGTAACTTTCAATACGCGAAAACTGGCGCCAAGAAAGTCATATTCGAGTTTCAGCTTATTTTCATTGGCCTGAGCAATCCCCGAGGTAATTACCACCGTTGCTACGGCGGCATAGATGGTGCGGACCAGCTTTTTGCGTATGCTGGTTGAGAGGAAGTGGGAAGCTGAAATTTTTGCCATGTGCATCGATGGAATCTACTGGAGGTACCGGAGGCACAGTCATATTAAAGTGCGGCGACTTTTTGTCCATCCAAATAAATTCTGCGCGCTACAATTTCCGCGGTTCCCAAGGGGGTTGGCATGCGGCCCTTGATGGGGACCAGCAGTCCGGCTGATCCGGTCGGGGCCAGCCACACTTCCATTTCCTCATTTTTTTTCAGCTTCTTTTTCGGCTGTTTGCCCACATAGTGGCCGGCAACCGGTTGAAACTTAATTTTACACACCAGGATTGGCCCGTTGTATCCGGGAATGCTTTTTTTGAGCTGCTTTTGTGATTTAACGCTGTCGATTTTGAGGTTATATCGGATGCGGCCATCAAAAACCGGCATCACGCGGCGACAGTTTTCCGGCGAAGTTGCGGATACATTTTTCTTTACCGGCAAAAACAAAGCGCTCAGAGGATCAAGGGTGTTTTTAAGATGAACGGATTTAAGCGGGACCCGGGATCGTCCAGGAAAAAATGGCGGATTAGCTGATGCTTTCGCCTTGCCGTTGCGGCTGTATTTTATTTTAATCGAGCGCGAGCTTTTCTCGGTTCCATATTGGGTGGTATAGCTCTGGGGAATCATTGTCTGTTGTGACAGGCCGCCGAAGCTTTTAACGTCCAGCTTGAAGCCATACAGGTTTTTGAGGACGCCGATGGCTAAGCCAGATCCTGAAATATTATAGGCCTGATGAGTAAGCGCAATCTGCAAGGTTGCCTTGCCGACATAGACCCCGGCGAGCGTGGCCTTGTAGCTGATGGCAATCTGGGCGGGTTTTAGTTGATTGGCTTGTACTTGCGAAGAAGCAATTGTTCCAGAAAAGGTCAGCCAAACTATCCAGCTTGCCGATGCAAATGCTTTTTTACTGCTACTCATGAACCCACCCGCACTCAAATACGCAACATACCTAACAAATTCCCGCAGCCCTGGAGATTACTCCTAGTTTTGCCCGATTGCGGTCATTTTGGCCCCGGAAGTGGTAAGATTGGCCGGTAAAGGTTAACTTTCATTATCAGCTTTTGTAGATTGTTTGGAACGCGTGCTTGACCGCAGGCTCTGAGCGACTTATAGGTGTGCCCAAATATTGTGATTTACCGATTATTTCACCGGTAACATTCAATTGAATTTATCAGAATTTTTGGTGCCGGACATAATCGCGCACCTATTGTATGGAGATTACTATGGCAAGGCGTTGTGAATTGACCGGAAAAGATGTTTTATCCGGGAATAATGTCAGCCACGCACACAACAAGACCCGTCGGCGGTTCCTGCCGAATTTGTGTGATGTAAGCTTGCTGAGCGAAGCTCTCGGCCAGAAAGTTAAACTGAGGGTCAGTGCCCATGCGCTGCGCTCGGTGGAACATCGCGGCGGGCTTGATGCCTTTTTGCTCAAAGCTCGCGCTGGAGAGCTTTCTTTAAAAGCCCGTCGCCTCAAGCGCCGTTTAGAAAAATCTCAAGCTGCATCTTGAAATTTAGGCCTGGAGTTTTCGGGCGCACAATCTCTGCGGCCGTCAATCGCCAATTCCCGTTTTAATTTTGCTATTTCTTCAGGGCAAATTGCATGAGCAAGGTGCGCTGGAAGACGTTGAAATTATTGTCTGAGATGAGCGTGAGCCTGATTTCGCCGTTAGCGGCGCGATGAGAAGCCAAGCCTTCCATATTGTCGATTGTGTTTCTTTGGTCAGTTTGCAATAAAATTTCACCATCCAATATTACCCCAGGTTTGATGGTGGCTGAATTTATTTTTCTTAATCGCATTTCAACCCCTGTCAGGGTGCTAAAATAGCGCTCCAGAATAATCAGCTCATTATCCGGGGTTATGGTTAGATCGGTGATGTCGAATTTACCGATGCGCCGGACTGTGAAGCGGCCGGGCGTTGGTCCACCGATAAGCCAGCCGATAATATTTCCCCGTTTGTCGAGAAAACGTTCGCTGATGGCGATAATCGTTTTTTCCAGGCGCGAGCCTTTGGGAAATCGCCCGACAGATTCCAGTTCTTTGTTGCGGCGGGCCTTTTTTGCTTCCGCCGGCAGTTTTATGGTTTTTTCGCGGGCGGTGAGCCCGTTCTTGCCAAAATTGTATTTGCCAATGCGCTGTTTGCGCTCAAAGGCGACAAGAAGCTTGCCGCTAAGACCTTTGGAGCCATAGGGGGCAACTGATTCGGCATCAAAAGAACTCTTTTTTTTGAAAGGCCGTCCCCGGCGGTCACGAAGGACTGACAGTTTGAGGTTGGCAACACCGTCAAGACTACTGCCGGAATATCGGATATCGCCTGAAATCCAAACCCCACCGTCTGATACCGCCACAAACCTTGAGCCGTCGGTTTCAGTGGCAATCCCAGAAAAGCCGCCAAATTTATCGTTGGAGCTGATCATTTCAACGCCGCCGCGCCACATCAACTTACCAAAATTTTCCTGCTTTTTATCCACCAAACTAAAGTGAATGGGTATGGATTTTACATTTATAGAATGAGTATTACTCAAGGTGGCGGATTGCAACGGGCGCTCAAGTGCAAAATAAACCGCGGCCACAAAACCTAGGCTTAATGCAGCATAGGTGATCAATCTGTTTTTGGGTTTCATCCGACTAAAAAGAACCTTCATATGCTATCCCATGAGTGCATCAAGATCAGTGTACACTATGTGTTTTTTTTGCTCTTTTTGTGCGCATTTTAGGGGGAGATGATTGTTGGTCTTCGAAAAGTTCCGCCAGCTTGTCAGTCATGGCGCCGCCAAGCTCTTCGGCATCAACGAGGGTGACGGCGCGCTGGTAGTAGCGGGTGACATCATGTCCAATGCCGATGGCGATCAGTTCCACCGGTGAGCGGTTTTCTATGTTTTCAATCACTGAGCGCAGGTGGCGTTCAAGGTAGCTGCCGGAGTTTACCGACAGGGTTGAATCATCAACCGGTGCTCCATCTGATATGACCATCATTATGCGCCGTTGTTCGTGTCGCGCCAGCAAACGCTGATGCGCCCACAGGAGAGCTTCACCATCAATGTTTTCTTTAAGCAGGCCTTCGCGCATCATCAGGCCCAGATTTCGTTTGGCGCGCCGCCACGGTACATCGGCATCCTTATAAACAATATGGCGCAAATCGTTGAGCCGCCCCGGCGCCTCGGGCTTGCCTGCTGCCAGCCAGCTTTCACGCGATTGGCCGCCTTTCCAGGCTTTTGTGGTAAAGCCGAGAATCTCGACCTTAACGCCACACCGTTCCAAAGTACGCGCGAGAATATCAGCACAGGTTGCAGCCACCATGATCGGGCGGCCGCGCATTGAGCCGGAATTATCGAGGAGCAGAGTTACCACTGTATCACGGAATTCCGTATCCAATTCGCGTTTGAAGGATAGTGAATGAAATGGGTCTGTGACTACCCGCGACAGCCGGGCGGCATCAAGAATGCCTTCTTCAAGGTCAA
>JAJFHR010000326.1 GCA_021775515.1 Hyphomicrobiales bacterium
GCCGGAAATTGCAGCTTCGTCCACCGACGTTTGACCCTGAACGATGACGCCGTCCGCGGGAATGCGCCCGCCAGGGCGGATTTCAATATGATCGCCTATGGCAAGGCTGTCAGCGGCGACCTCAATAGTTCCATTGGCCGAAACGAGGAAGGCTGTTTTGGGAACCAGATCGGCAAGTGCCTGTACAGATCGGCGTGCTTTTGCCGCCGCCAGCATTTCCAGCATTTCACCGATTAAAAACAAAAAAACCACGACGGCGGCTTCGGCCGCTTCGTCAATAAAAATAGCGCCGATAACGGCTATGGTGACCAGGGTTTCAATTGTGAACGGCTGGCCGGAAATCGTGCCGGCCAGTGCTTTGCGGGCGAGGGGATATAGTGCAACAAGTGCTGCGGTTGAAAAAACATAAAAAGCATAGGCAGGCAGCGCGAACGACAAAGCGAAAGCCAGGATTAAAAGTGCGCCGGAAAAAATTACCAGCCGACCCTTTCCGGTTTGCCACCAGGCCTGATCTGTGACGTCTGGCCTGCCGTCTTGCTGGCTGACTTTATAGCCGAGTTTTTCGACAGCGTTGCTGACCGCAACTGTCTTTGTTGTCGTCTCGTCGATATCAAATTTCAGCCGCTGGCTGGTGTAGTTGAGTTTGACGTTTTCCACACCCGGAATAGCACAAACTGCACCCTCTATTTTTCGGGTGCAGCTTGGGCAGTCCATTCCTTCGACCCTGAGTGTTACGCCGCTCGTCATAGCCATCTCCGCAGTGCATTGCATTTGTTAAAACGCAATATAGATGCTCTAGTGACTATAGCTTCAAGGGGAAAATACCTTTTCTGAAATTTTTTCCCGCGATTTACACCACGACGATTGGCGATCCTTTGGGTACCCGGCGATACAGGTCAATTACGTCCTGGTTAAGCAATCGCACGCAGCCGCTGGATACGGCTTTGCCGATTGAAAATTCCTGGGTCGTTCCATGGAGCCTGTACAGAGTATCTCTGTTACCCCTAAATATGTAGAGCGCCCGCGAACCAAGAGCATTGCCCAGACCAGGCGGCATGCCGCCGTTGGCTGAGCTGTATTTTTCAAGCTCTGGCTGGCGTGCAATCATGTTTGCCGGGGGTGTCCAGGTGGGCCATTTTCTCTTCCAGGCAATTCTGCCCCGGCCAGACCATTCAAAACCGGCACGGCCAAGACCCACGCCATATCTCATGGCTCTTTTATTTTCGCCGACAAAATAGAGATAGAAGTTCTTGGTATCGACATAGACCGTTCCAGGCCGCTCACCTGTTGGATCGTCAACTTCGGTCCGAAAATATTTGGGATCAATCTGCTTTAGATCAACCGCCGGTATCGGGAACCGTTCTTCGGGCATCGCCTTATACATCGCGACCACCGCGGGGTCATAGCGTGACATTGAGTTTTTGGGGATGGCCGCACAGCCGGTTAAGGCAAGTCCACTCAGACTCATCCCGCCCAGCAAAAACGGGCGGCGGCCCAATTTTTTTTCAAAATGCATTGGGTATTCCTTGTTTAATAGAACTGAGTGTGGACTAAAGAACCACAACGTTTGCACCTTGCGGCACACGCTCATAGAGATCCTTGACATGCTCGTTAAGCATGCGGATGCAACCATTCGATACCGCCCGGCCTATGGAATTTGGTTGATTGGTTCCATGAATCCGGTACATCGTATCCCGGCCATTACGGTAAAGATACAACGCCCGTGCACCCAACGGGTTTGATAACCCGCCTGGAACTCCACCAGCGAATCTGGCGTATTTTCCGGGCTCACGTTTGATCATATTATTGGTGGGGCGCCACCATGGCCACTTTGCTTTTCTTCCGACATTGGCGGTGCCCTGGAAGGCGAGACCCGCTCTGCCTACGCCGACACCGTAGCGGCGTGCGCGACCGGGCGTTTCAACCAAATAGAGAAACCTGTTTCTAGGGTCTACAACGAGGGTCCCGTCGGGATAACCTGGTAAATCTACAATCTGTGGTTCGTATTTCGGATCGAGTACAAATTTTTTGCTACTATGTGCGAGCGCCTTTCCGGGCACGAACGCCGCAGCAATGCCTGATAGCAACAAAGCTCTTCTATTCAACATAATAATCTCCTGACAACAACAATTTTAACGGGTTGATTTCTTCGTATTCAGGAGAAAAATTTTGGAGGTTTTTTGATACTATTGGGCTGCAAAGGCGTTAATCGCCTGGCTAAAAACAAAACTCGTTTGCGCCCTGTAAGCGAAACATAGCTCGCCATAGCCGGTTCGGCTGAGTTAAAGTGGGTAAGACAATGTTTCGACATGTCTTCCGGGGCATCGGGAACCGACGTTTTGGCCAAATCGCAGTCACTCACGACACCCTTTGATGAAGTGTGCGTCTGGCAATTATCGCTGCTATGGAAGGCGATTTGATTGTAAAGTTGACTATCTGGTGAGGGCACAAGACCATGTGCGACCGAATTTAGGGCCACATAAGCAATTGCCACAAGAAATACCAACGACTTTACCATACGAGACTTTAAATCAAAACGGGGTAAAATAACAATTAATCTGCGATCAACTGAATGTGAAAAGATGTCGTGTTTGCTCATCTCCCTACATTCCCTCAGCTATGCCCGCCATATTGTGTGGTTGTAGTTGAATGGACTTTGTCACGCAATCAATTTTGATCTGTAAAAAAGTCTCAGCCACAAGCTGTGCTATTTAAACAACAAATTGCCACGCACGGGTCAAAATCCGGAGGCACTTGAGCTCCCGTCTTCAGCGCCTGAACTGATCTAAAGACGGGTTTGAGCCAACGGCCGGAAGTTTTTGATTAATATTCAGTTTTTTCTGGTTTTGCAGCCTATCTGTGCAAAAAACGCTCAATCAGGGTGCAACGCGCCTTCGGGTTGATGATAAAATCAGCCAGTTCGTTGGCAATCGCTGGCGCGCGCAGATATCCTGCACCGGCATGGCTTAAGGAATAAAAGACACCGTTTAAGTTGCTGATTCTACCCAGGCGCACGGTGCCATCACCGATGAGCGAGCGAATTCCGATCTTTGTTTCGATAAGGGGCAGTGTGGTAACCTCAGGGATAAGTTCAGCGG
>JAJFHR010000327.1 GCA_021775515.1 Hyphomicrobiales bacterium
GGCCAGCAGAACTTTCAGATGGGTGCTGTCGTTTCTGTTGTTCTTCTTATTCCAGCCCTCATTGCGTTTTCGGTTGATAGGGTCGTGCAGAAAAAGCAAGTCGCCCTTTTAACCTCGCGCTCGGTGACCTATCAGCCCACCCCCAATCCGGCGTTCGATCGGAGTATGCTTTTTTACTGCGCCACGGTCAGCTTTATTATCGTCACCATACTCGCCGTTTGCCAGTATGCCGCCTTGATCAAATTTTGGCCTTATGACTTAACCCTGTCGCTTACGAACTACAATTTTGATCTCATGGACGGCGGTGGCTGGGATTCTTATTTCAATTCCATAAAGCTTGGGCTTTTAACCGCTATTTTCGGCACCGTGATCGTTTTTACCGGCGCTTATATGGTTGAAAAGGCGCGCGGTTTTGAAGTTGGCCGAACTGGTTTCCAGCTATTGGCCATGATGCCGATGGCGATACCGGGAATGGTGCTGGGCCTGTCTTATATTTTCTTTTTCAACAACCCGTCAAACCCGCTTAATTTTATTTACTCCACCATGGCAATTTTGGTGATTTGCACAGTCACCCATTTTTATACCGTATCTCACCTGACGGCTGTCACAGCGCTCAAGCAGATGGACCGGGAATTTGAATCTGTTGGGGCCTCGCTTAAACAGCCATTTTACAAGGTGCTTGGATTGGTGACAGTGCCGGTATGTCTGCCGGCGATTTTGGATATATGGATGTATCTGTTTGTTAATGCCATGACCACCGTTTCTGCCGTGGTATTTTTATATAGTTCCGATACAACCTTGGCCTCCGTTGCGGTACTTAACATGGATGATGCCGGAGATATTGCACCTGCCGCGGCCATGGGCATGATGATTTTTTATACCAATGCCGCAGCCCGGTTGCTGCATGCCGCCTTATCCCGCGGCATTATTAAACGAACTCAGGCCTGGCGTGTGCGGTGAGCTTCGGCTGTTTCACGCACGATTTCAAAAAAAGCCGTGACCACAGCCCCGTTGCGGCTTTCGCGTAAACAGGTGATATATTCAACAATGGAAAGTCTGGCATCACGCACGGGCAATTTGTGTAGTCTTGTATCATGGCCAAATTCGCTGTCGCAGACAATGCCAACACCAAGGCCGGCGGCAACGGATTCGCGCACCGCCTCGCGACTACCCATTTCCAGAATGTTTTTAGGGCGGACATTGCTCGCCACCAGGACTTTTTCAAAAACCGCCCGGGTAGACGACCCGGTTTCCCGCATAATAAGCGTTTGGTCTTCAACTTCATGAAGCCGGATACTTTTGCGCCGCGACCAGGCATGTCCGCGATGGGTAAATACCACCAGCCGGTCATGCCGGTAGGGAATAATATGCAGGCGGTCATCTGGTTCGATTTCCGGCAGGATACCGATATCGCTCTTGCGGGCAAAAAGATTGTCCAGGACTTCCTGGGAATTTCCGAAGAATATGGATCTGTGTACGGAGGGAAAAAGGCGGCTGAAAGAAGCAATCAGCGGAATGACATAATAAGGTGAATCCGCTCCAATTCTCAACCGGCCTCGCAACAGACCCTTGGCAGTTGAGAGCAACTGAAGAGCTTCCAGTTCAGAGACAAAATATCTCTGTGTGATATCAAACAGAGATTTACCGAATTCCGTCAGTTCTACCCGGCGCCCACCGCGTTGAAACAAGGTGACACCGTAGCCGTTTTCTAATGATTTAACATGCCCGGACAGCGTTGGCTGGGAAACCTGAAGTGCGGCGGCGGCCTTGGTAAAACTGTTTTCCTGAGCCACGGCATGGAAGGCCTTGAGTTGCGAATGGTTCATAGGTAAATCCTATAGTACTTGTAGAAGTTATGTATTTGATTGATGGTATGCGCACGCCTTAGATAATGCAAATTTTCCTCTGTCCAATTTACTTGAGGGCGAAAAATGCCAACGACACTGAGCGAAAAAGACCATCAACCGGCAGCGTCTCCTACCGGCGATCCCTGGTTGTTAACACCTGGCCCTTTGACAACCTCACCGGAGGTCAAGCAGGCCATGTTGCATGATTACGGCTCGCGTGATCACCACCTGATTGCGATAAACCGCGAAATGCGTGATCTGCTCGTCAAGATTATTCATGGTGGACAAGACTTTGTCAGCGTCCCGCTTCAAGGCAGCGGCACGTTTGTTGTAGAGGCCATGCTGGGAACTTTCGTTCCGCCGTCGGGTAAATTGCTGGTCTTGATAAATGGTGCTTACGGCACACGGATGGTCAAAATTTGCGAGTATATCGGCCGCAGCGTCGAGGCCCTGGAAACGCCGGAAAACGTGCCGGTTGATCCTGCTGCCCTAGATGCCGCCTTGCAGGCGGACGACAGCATTAGTCATGTGGCGGTTGTTCATTGTGAAACCACAACTGGCATTCTCAACCCAATTGCAGAAGTAGCCGAAGTTGTCGCCCGTCACCGGCGCAGCCTTCTGATAGATGCCATGAGCGCTTTTGGGGCAATACCACTGGACGCTCGCAACATAAGATTTGATGCTGTTGTTGCCTCTTCAAACAAATGCCTGGAAGGAACACCTGGCATGGGTTTTTGCCTTGCCCGCAAAGACGTGCTTACCAATACCCAGGGCAATTCTCCCTCCCTTACCCTGGACCTATACGAACAATGGGTGGCAATGGAAAAAACCGCACAATGGCGTTTTACGCCACCAGTTCAGGTTATTGCCAGTTTTCATCAGGCATTGATGGAATTTGAAGCTGAAGGCGGCGTTGAAGGCCGTGGCGGCCGCTATGCGGAAAATTGTAAAATTCTCATTGAAGGTATGAAGGATCTGGGATTTGAGCCCTTGTTGCCGGCACATTTGCAGGCACCTATTATTGTCACGTTTCTGACGCCCTCCGACCCGAGTTTCAACTTTGAGAATTTCTATGATCGCCTGAGAGAAAAAGGATACGTAATCTACCCCGGCAAGCTAACCGTGGCTGATACGTTCCGGATTGGGTGCATTGGCAGAATAGGCGCAGAGCAAATGCTGGGCGTGCTCAGTGCCACCCGGTCGACCCTGAAAGAAATGGGCATATCCAATTGCGCTGCAGCGGCGTGAAAAATCAATATCCTGGTGCCGGTGCGGACTGCCGGTAAATTTATGAGGCTCTCATGGTGAATTCAAAAACAACCGTCACAGTAAATGACCGTCAGTATGCCTGGCCGGGCGCACCGCTGGTCGTCATCTGCTGCGATGGTAGTGAACCCGACTATATGGAAGTGGCAATGGCTCAAGGCCTGATGCCGAACCTGCAAGAAATTATCGATAAAGGTGAAAACCTGCGGGCTAAATCGGTCGTTCCAAGTTTTACAAATCCAAACAATCTGTCGATCGTAACCGGCCGGCCCCCGGCGGTTCATGGAATTTGCGGTAACTATCTTTATGATCGTGAAAGCGGCGAAGAAGTGCTGATGAACGATCCCAAATTTTTACGCGCACCGACGATCTTCGAGAAATTTCAAAAAGCCGGTGCAAAAGTCGCCGTCTTAACCGCCAAGGACAAGCTTAGATTGCTGCTCGGCAATGGCCTCACTTTCAACGATGGAACGGCTGTATGTTTTTCCGCCGAACGGGCCGATGCCTGCACCCTGAGTGATAGCGGTATTGAACAAGTCTGCGAAATGGTCGGCATGGGCGTTCCCGAAGTTTATTCGGCCGAACTTTCAGAATTTGTCTTCGCCGCCGGTGTCAAACTGCTCGAGCGTATGCGGCCGGATCTCACATATCTGTCAACCACCGATTATGTGCAGCACAAATTCGCCCCCGGGTCTGATGGGGCAAATGCTTTTTATTCCATGATGGATCGCTACCTGGGGGAGTTGGACCAATTAGGCGCAATTATTGTTCTGACCGCCGATCACGGCATGAAGGCCAAACATCTTGAAAATGAACAGCCCGACATTTTGTATTTGCAGGACACGTTGGACGACTGGTTGTCACCAGGTGCTGCCCGCGTGATTCTGCCGATTACCGACCCCTATGTCGTGCATCATGGTGCGCTGGGCTCGTTTGCAACCGCCTATCTTCCCGACGATGCGGATATTGATGAATTGATCGCCCGGTTGCGCCAACTCGAAGGCATCGACGTTGTCTATGATCGTCAACAGGGCTGTGAAATTTTTGAACTGCCAAAAGACCGTATGGGTGATATCATTATTGTTTCGCGCGATACCAAAGTAATCGGCACGACTGCCGCACGCCACGACCTTTCAGCGCTTAAGGAACCGTTGCGGTCGCACGGCGGAATAACCGAGCAGACCGTCCCCTTTATTATTAATCGCAAGGCTCACAATCTTGATGAGGCTTTGCGGAATTTTGATGCATTTTATGTTGGCTGCAACCATGTTTCTGCTAAAGCCGACGTAGCCGCTTGAGGAATTTTTCATGAACCAGATGACCACAGGCCGTGCAGTAATTGCCGAAACCATGCGCATTGGCGGCGAAAAAGTAGCTACCAAGGACGTTGTCGAAGTCCGCTATCCCTATACCAATGAAGTTATTGGCACGGTACCGGCTGGAAATGCTGAACATGCCGCCCGCGCCTTTGAGATTGCCGCTGGCTACAGGCCCAAACTTAGCCGCTATGAGCGCCAGCAAATTTTGTTTCGGGCAGCCGAACTTATCCGCCAGCGCAAGGAGGCGATTTCTGACGTACTCACCCTCGAATTGGGCATCTGTAAACAGCATTCATTATATGAGGCGGGCCGGTCCTATGATGTTTTCATGCTCGCAGGTCAACTGGCAATTCTTGACGATGGTGAGATATTCTCCTGTGATCTGACGCCACATGGCAAAGAGCGCAAGATCTATACTAAACGCGAGCCAGTCGGGGTTATCTCTGCAATTACGCCGTTCAATCATCCGCTGAATATGGTCGCCCATAAAATTGCCCCCTCGATAGCAACCAACAATTGCATGGTCTGCAAACCGACGGAATTGACACCGCTCACCGCCATAACACTGGCCGACATCCTGTATGAAGCCGGGCTGCCGCCGGAAATGTTTCAAATCGTCACCGGGTGGCCGCAGGACATCGGCGAGGAAATGATCGTCAACGACAATATTGATGTCATTACCTTTACCGGTGGTGTCAAGGTCGGCAAGATGATTGCGCAAAAAGCCGGCTACAGGCGCAGTGCTCTTGAGCTTGGCGGCAATGATCCGCTGATTGTGCTCAATGATCTCAATGATGCTGATCTGGAAAAAGCAGCAACAATTGCCGTGGCCGGAGCTACCGGAAATTCGGGCCAGCGCTGCACGGCGATTAAGCGCATTCTAGTCCAGGAAGATGTAGCTGAAAAATTCGTTCCCCTGGTTTTAGAACGGGCCAAGCAGATCAGGTTTGGCAATCCCCAGGACCCGGATACCCAGTTGGGTTGTGTTATTCATGAAGAGGCTGCTTCAATTTTTGAAGCGCGGGTTTATCAAGCCGAAAAACACGGCGCCAAGGTTCTCTACGATCCCGGCCGTAAAGGCGCGCTGCTGCCGCCAATTGTTGTCGACTACGTACCGCATGATTCAGAAGTGGTATTCGAGGAAACCTTCGGACCGGTTATTCCAATTATCCGGGTGCCAAATAATGATGCGGAAGTTATGGAGATTTCCAATTCCACGCCCTTCGGGCTTTCGGCAGGCGTGTGTACGAATCATCTTGAACGCATTACAGCCTACATCAACGGGCTCGACGTCGGCACGGTCAATATTTGGGAACAACCCGGTTATCGTATTGAGATGTCTCCGTTTGGTGGTATTAAGGATTCAGGCAATGGTGTTAAAGAAGGTGTGCTCGAAGCGATGAAATTCTTCACCAACGTCAAGACCTATTCGTTGCCGTGGCCTGCATGAGCGGGAAAAGAAATACACGGTAAGAATGGAAATTTCAGGTACTGATCTTTTAATTAAAATAGCTGGCAGTGCAGCGCTTCTGTTGTGGGGAGCGCGCATGGCCCGCACTGGCATGGTGCGCTCCTTTGGCAGCGATATCCGCTATTTTTTGACCAAAAGCACCCACAACCGCTTTGTCGCGGCACTCATGGGCCTCGGCGCTGCTGCCATGTTGCAAAGCTCGACCGCCGTCGCCCTTCTGGCAACCTCTTTTGCCAGTGCCGATTTGTTGAGCGTGGCCGCCGGCCTGGCAATTATGCTTGGCGCAGATCTTGGCAGTGCTTTGATAGCGCAGGTTTTGGCTCTTAACATAAAAGGCCTGTGGCCCCTGTTCATGTTTGCCGGTTTTGTTCTGCATTCGGTTTTTGAATTTCGCAACCTCAAAGGAAAGCAATCCGGCCGAATTTTGATGGGGTTGGGCCTGATATTTTTATCGTTAAGTGTGTTGTCGTCCGCAAGCGAGGTCTTGCGACAGAGCGACATTATCTTAAGGCTGTTTGCCTCGCTCGGAAATGAACCTTTGATCGCGATACTTGTTGCCGCGATTTTAACCTGGGTAGCACATTCTTCCCTGGCCGTTTTGTTGCTCATATCCGTATTAGCAACCGGTGGTGTGCTTGATCATGGATTTCTGGCTTATTATTTGGTGTTGGGGATTAATGCCGGTGCAGCTTTGCCGGCATTCGCACTCACCCTGTCTGAACCTCCGCGCGCGCGCCAGATCGCTCTCGGTAACCTGATATTCCGCTTTACAGGTGTTGTGCTCGCTGCTTATTTTGGCTCACGCTGGATGCCCTTTGTGCAACAGTGGGATATAGATGCCGGTCAAAAACTGATTTTTGTTCACGTCGGTTTTAATGCGGTTTTGTTGGCATGTTTCATTACCAGTATAGATGGCGCCGCGCGCCTAACCGCCTGGCTGGTGCCAACGGAGACCCAATCAGAAGATGAATGGGCGCCGCGGTATCTTGACCCTTCTGCGCAGGAAGTGCCGACCATTGCCCTTTCCATGGTAGCGCGCGAGACCATGCGCATGGTTGATGTGGTGGAGCAAATGTTGCAACACTCTATGGCGGCACTGAAAAACAACGATACGGAATTGTGTGATGAAACCCAGCGGATGGATGACCGCGTCGACCGGTTATATGAGGCGATAAAGTTTTATGTCACCGATCTGACCCGCGCGGAGCTTGAAAAAGAAGAAGGCCGCCGTGCTTTTGAAATCATC
>JAJFHR010000328.1 GCA_021775515.1 Hyphomicrobiales bacterium
AAAATAGGGCATTTCCTGTTGCGCCGAAACCCGCAGGGAAAGTGGTTCTTCAATAATAGATACGTTTAAACTTATTCCTTGGGCCGCTTCTCCCAGATTGGCTGCAAGAACATTTCTCACCACCGCATTTATTTGAGAGGGATCGCTGGTCGCTATGTGCAGTTCTTTAGCCGCCGACATGGTCGCAAAATCAACGACCGTTTGCAGACGTTTGTCCTGGTAAGACAGATAACCATAATCAACCGCAACGCCGGTCGCAAAAACCAATGCAGGAAGTACTACAGCTACTGTGGTCGCGACACTACCCTCAGTATTACGACTAAATCGGCTTACCCCAGCTTTCGAAAAAACGGCACACAACGCAGTGAAGAATACCACCGCCCATTCCCGGGGGAGAAACAATGAACAGAAACTATTGCCTCCTGGCATTTTCATCTATGCGCCTCCTAACGACGCTATTAGTGTGCTTTTCTCGAGCCGCTAGTGCGAAGTGTTGCACAATCAAGCTAATTTTTAGTGATTTGACAGCCTAAATTTTCGGTTAAGGGTAAATAACTCTGCATCAATTATTGTGAGAAAAAAAATGATTACAGTGCAACCGAAGTACCCGTTCCAGAAGGCATAAAAGGTGCTGGGCAGACAGTAGTATTGTCCAAGTGACAGCCGCCATCGCAGCTCCACCTCGGCAATCGTAAGGTCGAAAAACGATCCGGTCGAAGACTGAAAATCTCCCGGCCCGTTTCACCTCCAATTCTCAACTTTGAATTTGCCGCAGGATCGGGCAAACGATTAACGGCTATTTGATAATGCCAATTGAAATCAGGCGTCTTCCGTTTCAGCAGCCGCGATCATCGTGGCAGATAAAATGCCATAGGCTTCTGCCCAGGCTGCCTTAACATCATCGGTAAATGCCTCACCGAGCCCCTGCTCCAGCGTCCACAGAAGCGCTTCAGCGACCGTTGTGTATTGATCCGGTTTCACACCATACCCGCCATGCCGGCGACCCAGCGCCTGAACCGCAGGAACAATACTCTCCAAGCGGTCAAGCCCGCCAACTGCAGTGCCGATCATCATCATCAATTTACGCCCCTGTTCTGCCATATCGCCCTTGAACATTGATCTGAGGCTGGGATCCAATTCAAACAACCTGTCGTAAAACATAGCGGCTGCCGCCTCTTTGATAGGCGCGACTTTTTTAAAGCTTTCCTGAACGAGTGTAATTTGCTCCGGCGTCATGAATTTTCTCCCCTGGGTTATTATACGCAACAAAACTGAGGTCAAAATATTCGGCCTTTGTGAATATCGTATTAATATCGAGAAAGAACGGTTTGCAACTATAGATACATAAACTATCGCAGAGGATTATTTTCACCGCCGGACGCTTTATCGGCCAGGTGTTATCTGGCCGTTGCCTGATCACGGTGTTAAGCTAATTCTCGTGATAGATTCAAATCCAGAAGCCTGAATGTCGAAAACAGAAAATGAAACCTCGCAATTATCGGCCGTTGCCATACCGGAAGTTGATTATGGTCGAGCCGCGCAGGATTATGCCCGCTGGCGCCAGGGATTTCCGGCAGAATTCTTCTCGCGCCTTGAAGGATTGCATATTGGCAGGCCGGATCAAAACATTCTTGATCTCGGCACCGGCACCGGCCTTCTTGCCCGTGAATTTGCTCAACAGGGGTGTTCGGTAACCGGCCTTGATCTGTCGCAGAAACTCCTTGATGAAGCCAAAAGGCTGGACAAAGCCGCTGGCGTTGCTACTGAATACCATCTGGCGGCAGCCGAGGACACCGGTTTGAAAAGTGCAAGTTTTGATGTGGTTTGCGCCGCCACTTGCTGGCATTGGCTCGACAGGCCGAAAGTGGCCCGGGAGGGTTTCAGGTTGCTGAAACGCGATGGCAGGCTGCTTATCGCCCACCTCGATTGGCTCAACCTTCCCGGCAACGTCATCGATATCACTTTGCAAACCATTCGCCAGTTCAATCCCGCGCCGTTGACCAAACCGATTACATTTCAATATCCCGATTGGCTGGTCGAACTCATTGAGGCCGGTTTTGATAGTTGGGAAATTTTCGGTTTTAACACTGTTCAGGATTATACGCAGGAAGCATGGCGCGGCCGCATTCGCGCCAGCAGACTTGTCGGACCGGATATGGCACCGGAGACATTAAAAAAATTTGATGAGACTTTCGCCCGCGCCCTCGCCACCCATTTTCCCGCAGATGTCCTTGCGGTGGATCACAGAATTTTTGCCATCATATTATGGCGGCGCTGATCCTGCGCTCTGGAATAATCCTGTACCTTCGGCAACCCCGAAGATTTATCCCAATTCCTTCACTTTCAGAAAATGAATATCGGGGTTTTTGTCTTTTAGATAATTGTATTCCCATTCGCTCTTGGCCAGGAAAACCGGATCGCCATCACGGTCGGTAACAATGGCATTGCGTTGGCCGGTCATGAAAGTTTCCAACACCTTGTGATCTTCACAACGCAGCCAGCAGGCCAGTTCATAGGGCAGGCCTTCGAAATCAATTTCAATACGGTACTCATTGCGCGCCCTGTCTTTCAGCACATCGAGCTGCAGAACACCGACAACTCCAACCACCCAGTTTGCCCCCAATGACGGTTTAAAAACCTGTATCAGACCTTCTTCCGCCAAGTCTTCCAGCGCGCCACGCAATTGTTTGATGCGGGTGGTATCACCCAGCCGCACCCGGCGCAAAATTTCCGGCGCGAATACCGGAATGCCGGTAAACCGCAAATCTTCGCCTTCACTGAACGTATCACCCACACGTACCGTGCCATGGTTGGGAATGCCGATGACATCGCCAGGGGCGGCATCCGCGACAATTTCACGGTCCTGGGCCAGGAACATTATCGGGCTGTGAACCATCAGATCCTTGCCCGTGCGCACCTGCTTGATTTTCATGCCGCGACGGAAATGGCCTGAGCATAATCGCATAAAGGCAACGCGGTCGCGGTGGTTTTTGTCCATATTTGCCTGAACCTTGAAAACAAAACCGGTGACCTTGTCCTCTTCAGGTTGAACGGTTCTTGGCTCAGCCGGGCTCGGCCGCGGATCAGGCGCTTCGGCGGCAATCAGATCAATCAGCGACTTAACCCCGTACCCCTTCAAAGCGCTGCCAAAAATTACCGGTGTCAGATAACCGGCCTGATAGGCCTCGGCATCAAAATCGGAATATGCTTCCCGCGCCAGTTCAATATTCTCAATCGCTGTCGAGGCAATGTTTTCGGACACAAGCTCGCCAAGACCGGCCAGGCCGGTATCCTTGCAATCAACGGTTTTATTAAAGGCGCCGCCAGATACATCCGAGGTTAAAAATTCATCCCGGCTGAGATCATAACATCCCCTAAAATCCGTTCCCATGCCGATCGGCCAGACCATCGGAGCAATATCAAGTGTCAGAGTTTCCTGAATTTCATCAAGCAACTCAAAGGCATCGCGGCCTTCTCTATCAAGTTTGTTAATGTAGGTAATGATTGGAATATCGCGCAAACGGCAGACTTCAAACAGTTTGCGTGTCTGCTGCTCAATTCCCTTAGCGGCATCAATCACCATAATAGCCGAATCCACCGCGGTCAGCGTGCGATACGTATCTTCGCTGAAGTCTTCATGGCCCGGAGTATCCAAAAGATTGCAGATCAAACCCTGATATTCAAACGTCATCACTGAAGAGGTAACCGAAATACCCCTGTCCTGTTCAATTTTCATCCAGTCGGAACGCGCCCGGCGCTGGTCACCACGGGTTTTGACCGCGCCAGCCATATGAATAGCCCCGCCCGCCAGCAGAAGTTTTTCCGTCAGCGTCGTCTTGCCCGCATCCGGGTGCGAGATTATCGCAAATGTGCGGCGTCGCTTGGAATGAGACGACATAGAGTTTCACCTGAATTGAGAATTTACCTGGCGCGCGAAAACCGCGTTGCAGCCAATGGCAATCAAACTGCGCCTTAGTTAAGCGATCTCGAAGAAAATTTCAATGATTTCATGCCCCGCTTGAATTCGCTGACCAAAAATCAGGCACCACCATCGACAACCGGAAATTCTGTATGGCAAAATTTTGATCCGGTTTGCCTTCAGGTTGGGTTAAAGTGTTATAAATACCTGGATTTATCTGTAACTGATTTCATCCATCTTCTCCTGTCTTGGAGGTCCTCTTTCTTTTGAACATTTCTTTTCCAGATCTTAAAGGCGCGTTGCTGTGTTTGCTGATCGCGAGCCTGGGAGGCATAGCGGCAAGCGCTGTGAACATTCCCCTGCCTTTTATCCTCGGATCCATGGCAGCATCGATGGCGGCGGCGATGATGAATTTGCCAATCAAGCGGCCGACCAACATATTTATTATTCCCATGCGAATTATTCTTGGAGTTTTGATCGGCAGCGCTGTAACACCTGCGCTTTTCGAAAATACAACCGCAATTCTGGGGACAGCGATATTTGTCCCCTTCTACGTCATTATCGCCGGTATTTTTGGTCTCGCATACTATCGCATGATTGCCGGGTTTTCACGTGAACAAGCCTTTTTCTGTGCCCTGCCGGGCGGGTTGTTGATCATGACCACCCTGGCCGATGACACCGGCATAGATATCAAACGCATTTCACTTGCCCATGCGTTGCGCATTACCTTTGTCGTTATCAGCCTGCCGGTTTTCGCCCGGGTATTCCTTGATGTCGAGAATGTGGATGTCTCAAGGGTTTCCGTCGGTCTTTTTACAATGGGCTTTAATGATCTCGCACTTTTAGTTGTCGCAGGGATCGTCGGTTTTGTCGGCGCAGAAAAATTAAAAATACCCGCCGGCCATATCCTCGGGCCCCTGTTTGCCAGTGCATTTGTTCATCTCACCGGTTTAACCAGTTCCAAACCGCCACAAGAATTAATCAACGCTGCCCAGATCATTCTTGGTGCCTACATCGGGGCCCGTTTCATAAATGAAAATCTGTCTATCGTACGCACGGCCATCATTCACGCTGCCGGTCACGTCGCCGTCATGTTGAGCCTATCGGTCGCTTTTGCTTATGCTCTCTATCAGCTCTTCGGATTGCCGATGATGAATGGTGTGCTGTCGTTCGCCCCCGGAGGTTTGCCTGAAAACAGTCTGATTGCTTTTGGCCTCGGCCTCGATGTTGGCTTTATCGCCTCGGTTCAGGTTGCCCGTCTAATGTTCATTTCTCTTCTTGCTCCGTTTTTCTATCTTCGGATCAAACACCTTCTGCATTAAAGTCTGGACAAACAAAATCAACCCGCTTGATTACAAGCGCATTTTCAAGGAGAAAATCCCCATGTCGGGACCGTTAAGCGGTTACAAAATAATTGACCTGACAGCCATGGTATCCGGTCCGCTGGCCACCATGATCCTGGCCGACCAGGGCGCTGAAGTTATAAAAATAGAAAACCCCAAAGGCGGTGATTATACCCGTATTGTCTCAAATAAGAGCGGCGGGTTGTCAGCATCTTTCCTCAACAACAACCGCAACAAAAAATCAATTGCGCTCAATCTCAAACAATCCGAAGGTCTGGAAATTCTAAAACACCTGGTAAAAGAGGCGGATGTTTTTGTGCAAAATTTCCGCCCTGGTGTCGCCGCGCGAATGGGACTTGGCGAGGATGAAATTAGAAAAGTCGCACCGCAAATCGTCTACGTCTCCATTTCAGGATTTGGCGATACCGGACCTTATGCCAAAAAACCTGTATACGACCCCCTGGTGCAGGCCCTTTCGGGACTTACGTCAATCCAGGGAGGATCAGACACCACGCGGCCGCGGCTGGTACGCACCATTCTACCCGATAAATTAACCGGATTTACCGCGGCTCAGGCAATCACTGCCGCCCTCCTCTCACGCGAGCGCACCGGCGATGGCCAGCACGTTCGTCTCTCTATGCTGGATTCCGTAGTCTCATTTTTGTGGGCTTCAGAC